>CBFCWZ010000050.1:0-15536 GCA_965601935.1 uncultured Ilumatobacteraceae bacterium | reverse complement strand
ACCACGATCAGAGCGGGACCGGCCTTGGCCGACAGACCGCCGAGCCACACGACGACCCGTTCGACGACGGAGGTGCCGCGCCTGGTGGTGGGCACCTTGTATTCGCGGATGCCGAGGGCTGCGGTCGGGACCACGATCCCCACGATCACGAGCACGACGACGCCGACCGCCAGCAGTACACCGAAGTCGCGAATCATCGGGACCTTGGAGATCTGCAATGCAAGGAAGGCCGTGACACCGGTGACCGTCGCAACGATGAGCGCCGGAGCGATGTTGGCGACCGTCTCGGAAATCGGGTGCTCCTCCTTGTCGAGAACCACCTCCTCCTCCACCCGGTTGTGGATCTGGATGGCGAAGTCGATGCCGAGGCCGATCAGGATCGGGAGGCCGGAGATGGTGACGAGGGAGAGGTCGATGCCGATCAGGCCGATCAGGGCGAAGGCCCAGATCACACCGATGAACACTGCGAGCAGTGGCAGGAGCCTCCACCGGACGCGGAACATCAGCGCCAGCACGACGGCCATCACGAGGAGCGCCGCGGCACCGAGGGTGAGCATGCCGCCCTGCAGGTAGTCGTTGATCTCGGCGAGATACACCGGTGAGCCGGTGAGCACGAGATCGAAGCCGTCGAACTCGACGTCGTCGAACACCTCGAGCACCACCTCGGTGGCCTCGGTCTGCTCGTCGAGAGTGGCATTCCCCTTCAGGACGATGCCGCCGACGCTCACCAGCTGTTCGCGCGCGGTGCCCTCGCCGGGGAAGGATCCCCACAGCGATCGACGGATCTGTCGGTCGAGGGGGTCGGCGGGCGCTTCGGCATCCTCATCGAAATTGGTGTTGTCGAAGATGAGCAGCTCGTTGTAGTCGGCATCACCGATCTCGCGGTTCTCCTCGGGGATCGCCGACCGGCGCGCGAGGGCGGTTCCGATGTCGGCGTTGCGCAGCGCCGCGCCTTCTTCGTCGCCCAACTCCGCGGCACGCGAGGCGGCGGACACCAAGGCGTTCTGAGCGGCGGTCTGCTCGCCGGACAGGAGGTTGTGGCTGAACTCCATCGCGGTGAGCGGCGTCACCACCGAGTAGACACCCTCGATGCCGGCAAGATCCTGATCCAGCTGTTCGAGTGTCGACAGATTCTCGCCGACGAACAGGTCCTCGATCAGCGCGTCGCTGCCCTCCTGCGCCGTGAGCAGCATGATGATGGTTTCGCCACCGAACTGATCCTGGAAGGCGACGTTGTCCTCGGCGATCTGCGACTCGGGGTTGAGATAGCTGTCCTGTCCGGTGGCGAACTCCAATTTCTGGATGCCCAGGAACAGGACACCCGTGATCGCCAGGACGGCGATGCCGACAACCCACCAGTACTTACCGAGCGTCACACCGACGCCACGCCAGAATCTCTCCACGACTCTCTCCGTTCTGAGTTCACACGCCCGACCGCTGGATCGACGGTCGCGAATTGGCAGCGGCCACACTAGTGGCCTCTGTCACAAGGCTCGAATGGGCTGAACACCTCACCAGGGCCAACGGGACCCAACCGGTCGCATCTCTGATACTGACAGAGCATCTCTCAGAACCTGCCGTTGGTCCCATCGCGTTGTAGTACCGGGACTCCCGTGGTCTGGCATGCTCCCGCCATGGCAGCCGACACGGCACTCGAGGAACGGCTCGCTGCCATCGTCGGCAGCGAGCACGTGCTCCGCGACGCCGATCTCCGCGCCGGCTACGAGGCCGACTGGACGGGCCGCTGGTCTGCGCCGACCCGCGCGGTCATCCGCCCGGGAAGCACCACCGAGGTCGCAGCGGTACTCCGACTGTGTGCCGAGGAAGGGATCGCGGTGGTGCCGCAGGGCGGCAACACCGGGCTCGTGGGCGGTGGCGTCCCACGCCGAGGCCTCGCACCCGCCGCTCAGATCGTCCTCTCCACCCGACGGTTCACCCATCTGGGTCCCGTCGACAGTCGCGCGATGCAGGTCACCGTCGGAGCGGGCGTCACCGTCGCCGACTGGCGTTCCCACGCCCGCGCGGCAGGGCTCGACGCGGGGCTCGACTTCGCCGCCCGGGACTCGGCCACGGTCGGGGGAGCGATCGGCACCAATGCCGGAGGGTCGAGGGTGCTGAGGTTCGGCACGATGCGCAGCCAGGTCGTCGGCATCGAGGCGGCCCTGTCCACCGGTGAGATCGTGGGCCGACTGGGTGGTCTCCCCAAGGAGACGGCCGGCCTCCACTGGCCGTCGGTGCTCGCCGGCAGCGAGGGAACGCTCGGGGTCGTGACCGCGGCTCGCCTGCGGCTGGTGCCGCGCTACCTGCACACGTGTACGGCGATGGTCGCACTGCCCTCACTCGGCGCGGCGGTGGAGTTGCTCGCACGACTGCGGTCAGGGATCTCCTCACTCGACGCAGTGGAGCTGCTGATGCCAGAGGCCCTGGAGCTGGTGGCGAGTCATCTCCGGACGCCGCCGCCCGTGGATCCGTCGGGGGCAGTGGTGCTGGTCGACTGTGCCGACCATCGCGATCCGTCCGACGACCTGCTCGGAGTGCTGGCGGACAACTCCGACGTGACGGACACGGCCTGGGCGTCGGAGGGAACCCGCCGGCAGCAGCTGATCGGATTTCGGGACCGGCTCACCGAGGCGATCGCGGCCGAGGCGACACGCGCCGGTACCCCGACCTTCAAGCTCGACGTCGCCGTGCCGGTGGGACGCCTGCCCGAGCTGCTCGACACGGCCGGCGAAGTCGCGGACGACGGCTGCTGCCGGCTCCTGGCGTTCGGTCACCTGGCCGAGGGCAACGTGCACCTCAACTTCCTCGGTGCATCCGACACCGAGCGGATCACCGATCGGGTGCTCGGCCAGGTGGCGGAGATGGGCGGCACGATCTCGGCCGAGCACGGCATCGGAGTTGCCAAGGCGGCACACCTGCACCTGATCCGCGGCTCCGGCGATCTGGCGGCACAACGGCGTGTGAAGTCGGCCCTCGACCCCGCCGGGATCATGAACCCCGGCGTGCTCGGAAGCTGAGCAGCCACTGACCCGGGCGGTTCCGCAGCGGCTCAGGTGCCGAAGCCGAAGCCGATCTCGGGGGCGGTCAGGAGCGGGCGGTAGTCGATCCCACGGTCTGCGGCCATCGCCGCACACGTGCCGCCGCGATCGACGATCACGGACATGAGGACCGGCTCGGCGCCGTACTCCACGATCTGGTCGACCGCCTCCATCAGCGAGGTCCCGCGGGTGGTCGTGTCCTCCACCACGAGCACGCGGTCGCCGGGGTTCAGTGCGCCGGCGATGCGGCCGGTGATCCCCCCCTGCTTGGCCTCCTTGCGCACGCTGAAGCAGCGCATCCGGCGGCCCCGCGAGCCGAGAACCGCGGCGATTCCGTAGGCGACGGGGTCCGCCCCCATCGTCAGGCCACCGATGGCGTCGACCCCGCCCAGGTCGTCGCCCAGCACCTCGAGCGCCGCGTCGGTGACGGCCACGATCCCGTCGGAGCGGCACGCCGTCTGCTTCGTGTCGAGGAACCAGTTGCTCGTGGCGCCCGACTTGAGAGTGAACTCCCCGAGCTTCACCGAGTGCTCGAGGACGTGGGCCCGCAGCGTGTCGAGAACCGGGGAGAGGGGCGGCAGGTCGTCGCTCATGAACCGGACCCTAGGCCGCCTCGCGTCAGGACGGCTTCTGGCGCGTGTCTCGTACGAGGACCTCCTGCGACACCGTCGCCACATGCAGACCGTCGGCGTCGAAGACGTGCCCCACCGCCAATCCGCGGCCACCCACGAAGTGATGGCAGGAGAAGTCGTAGAGATGCCAGCGGTCGGCGCGGAGCGGACGGTGGAACCAGATCGTGTGGTCGAGGCTCGCCGACATCGTGAGCCCCTCGGTGACCGGCTCACGGGAGATCGGGTGGGCGCGGTGCACGGAGTCCGTCGGGAAGTCGTCGGAGATGTAGGCCAGCCAGCAGCGGTGGAGCAACTGCGCCACCGGGTCGACCGCATCGCCGATCTCGTCGAGGGCCCGCGCCCAGCAGACGACCCTGCCCTTGCCGGTGCGGTGTTCCCCCTCGACACGGTCGTCGGGGACCCGGGCCCGCTCGAACCACTCGCTCCACGAGTCGCGTTCGAGCGCCTCGGCCGGTGGAACGTCGGGCATCGCGATGGTCTGCACCTCTTCGGCGGGTTCCGGCCGCTGGAATGAGGCCTCGGCGTTGAGGATCGCCCCGATCGCCTGGCGGGCAACGACGCGGCGCGTCCCGAAGCTGCGGCCGTTGCGGATGCGGTCGACCTCGTAGCGGACTGGCTCGGTGGCGTCACCGGGGCGGATGAAGTAGGCGCGGATCGAATGGGGCACCAGTTCCGGCTCGACGGACAGCGTTGCCGCCCTGAGTGCTTGCGCCACGATCTGGCCGCCGTACAGCCCGCCCCACGGGTACTGCGGGCCGACGCCGACGTGCACGTCGGCTCCGTGCGGCGAGAGATCGAAGATATCCGTGGGCACGCCAGGACGTTATTGCATGCGTGAGGACGACATTGCAATCGGTGGAGAGGCCTCTAAGATCGTGCTGATGGCAACCGAAAAAGGTGCAAAGGCACCAATGAGCGAAGAGCACAAGGCCGCTCTCGCGAAGGGCCGAGAAGAGGGAAAGGTCGTGCGCGACTACCTCGAAGGTTTGCGGGCGACGAAGCCGAAAAGGGGACGGAAGCGAACCCCCGAAACGGTCAACAACCGACTTGCTGCAATCGAGGAAGAGCTGTCCCGGGCCACTCCGGTCGAGGAGTTGCTCCTCGTTCAGGAGCGGCGAGACCTCCAAGCCGAACTGGAGCGGATGAGCGACACGGTCGACATGACATCGCTGGAGGAGGCCTTCGTCAAGGTCGCCAAGAGCTACAGCGACAGCAAGAAGATCTCCTACGCCTCCTGGCGTGAGGTCGGCGTCGACGCGAAGGTCCTGAAGGCCGCCGGGATCAGCCGGGCCGGCTGATTCCATCCAGTTCAGCGAAGACCCGGTCGAGGTTCCGCAGCGACCGGTTCAGGTCGAATGCCTCGTCGAGGACGGCATCGTCCACCTCCGGGTCGGCCTCCAGGAGCCCCCTGAAGTCGCGGCCCTCGTCCCACGCCTGCATCGCGTTCCGTTGCACGATCCGATAGGCATCGTCGCGTGTCGCCCCGGCGCGTACGAGGGCCAGCAGGACCGGCTGGCTGAACACCAAGCCGTAGCTGGCCTCCAGATTGGCCTGCATCCGGCCGGTGTTCACCACGAGCCCGCCGAGCAGGCGCCGGAGCCGCCGCATCACGTAGTACGCGAGTTGGGAGGAATCGGGCAGGATCACCCGCTCGACCGACGAATGCGAGATGTCTCGTTCGTGCCAGAGGGCTACGTCCTGGAGACCGGCGAGAAGGTTCGAACGGAGCACTCGGGCGAGGCCGGAGATGGTCTCGGCGCTGATCGGGTTGCGCTTGTGCGGCATCGCCGACGAACCCTTCTGCCCCGGCTTGAACCCCTCCTGCACCTCGCGCACCTCGGTGCGTTGGAGGTGACGGAGCTCGACCGCCATCAGTTCGCACGTGGCACCCACGGACGCACAGGCCGACAGGAACTCGGCGTGCCGGTCGCGGGCGATGACCTGTGTCGCAGGTACCGGCTGAAGGCCGAGATGCTCACCCACGTAGGCCTCCACCTCGGGCTCGATGTTCGAGTACGTGCCGACCGCACCACTGAGCTTCATCACGCCGACGACGTCGCGGGCTGTCCGCAGGCGGGTGCGGTCACGGTCGACCTGGAGTGCCCACAGCGCCACCTTGGCACCGAAGGTCGTGGGCTCCGCGTGGACGCCGTGGGTGCGGCCGATCATCACCGTGTCACGGTGCTCTCGGGCCAGCGCCACCAGGGTGTCGACGAGGTCGTCGGCGGCCTGAACGAGCAGCTCAGCGGCATCGCGCATCGCCCAGCACAAGGCGGTGTCGACCACGTCGGAGGAGGTGAGACCGTAGTGGATCCACGACCCGGCGGGGGCGCCGATGGCCCCCTGGACCACATCGACGAACGCCGCCACGTCGTGGTCGGTCACGGCTTCGCGGTCGAGAACCTCCTGGACGAATGCCTCGTCGGTGACCGGAGCGTTCGCCCGGCACGCCTCGGCGTGGTCGGCGGGCACGACTCCGATCCGGGCGTGCGCCTCGGTGGCGAGGAGCTCCACCTCGAGCCAGCGGCCGAATCGGACGGGGTCGGACCAGACCGCGTCCATCTCCGGGGTGGAGTAGCGGGGGATCACGTCACGACACCCAGACGAGGTAGTCGTCGCGCTCCGCGCCGACGCCGACGACCCGGACCGGAACACCCACCTGCTGTTCGACCACCTCGATGAAACGTTGCGCGTGCGCGGGCAACGCCCCGGCCTCGCGTGTCTCGCTGAGGGTGGTCCTCCAACCCGGGAGCGTCTCGTAGACGGGCTCGACCTCGGCGAGGACGTCGGAACGATCGGGGTAGACCACGACAGGTTCACCGTTGCGGCGGTACCCGGTGCAGATCTTCACCTCGTCGAACCCGTCGAGGATGTCGAGCTTCGTGAGCGCCAGTTCGGTGAGGGAGTTCAGCCGCACCGCATGGCGCAGCATCACGCAGTCGAGCCAGCCGGCCCTGCGCCGACGCCCCGTGACGGTGCCGAACTCGCGACCGACGTCGACGAGCGTGTCGCCGTCGTCGTCGAGCAACTCGGTGGGGAACGGGCCTGCACCGACGCGCGTGGTGTACGCCTTCGTGATGCCGACGACGCGGTCGATGTCGCGTGGCCCGAGCCCGGTGCCCGCACAGGCGCCACCGGCGGTCGGGTTGGATGACGTGACGTACGGGTAGGTGCCGTGGTCGAGGTCGAGGAAGGTGGCCTGCGCGCCCTCGAGCAGGACGTGCGCGCCGCGGCCGAGCGCGTCGTGAAGGAGTCCGATCGTGTCGTTCACGTAGGGCGCCAACCGGGTGCCGAGTTCGACGAACCGGTCGACGATCTCACCGACCTCGAGCGGGTCCCCGCCCGAGTGCTCGATGAGCAGGTTCTCGGCCTCGGCGCGCTCGGTGACGAGATGACGGAAGCGATCGGGGTCGAGCACGTCACCGGCCCGGATGCCGACTCGTCGGGCCTTGTCGGCGTATGCCGGTCCGATGCCCTTCAGCGTGGTGCCGATCTTGTCGTCACCACGCATCGCCTCGGCGATCGCATCGTGGGCCTGGTGCCACGGGAAGATGAGATGGGCACGACTCGACACGCGCAGTTCCCCACAGGAAACGCCACGTGATTCGAGCATGTCGATTTCCGAGAAGAGAGTCGGAAGGTCGATCACCACGCCATTCGCGATGACCGGGATCACGTGGTCATAGAGGATGCCCGAGGGCACGAGCTGAAGGGCGTATTTCTCGCCGTCCACCACCACGGTGTGGCCGGCATTGTGACCACCTTGGTATCGCACAACGAACGTGTGCTCTTTGGACAGCAGGTCGATGACCTTGGCTTTGCCCTCGTCACCCCACTGGGCGCCGACGACGACGGTGACGGGCATGCACGCTCCCCGCTCGGACGATTGGAACGTGACGTGATGCTACTGCCACCGCGGCGGGACCACCCATCTTCCAGATGACCTCGCGGGAAACTCAGACGAGGAGCACGTCGGTCATCACCTCCACGAGGGCAGGACCGTCGTGAGCGAGCGCCGAGGCGACGGCATCGTCGAGCTGATCGGCGGTTTCGACACGCGCTCCGCGGGCGCCGCACAGTTCGGCGAACGCGGCGAAGGACGGGTTGTGAACGCCGGTCTGCCACACGTCGAGGTGGGCCGCCCGCTGCTCCTTGCTGATCTTCCCCAACTCGGAGTTGTTGAGCAGTACGTGCGTGATGTTCATCCCGTACCTCACCGCCGTCGTCAACTCCATCGCGTACTGCCCGAATCCGGCATCACCCGACACTCCTACGATCTGGCGTTCGTCGCCGACGGCCGCCCAGGCACCCATCGCGGCGGGGAAACCGAAGCCGATCGATCCGAGGTAACCCGACATCAGCACGGACTGCTGTTGCACCTCGAAGTACCGGCCGAAGCTGTAGGTGTTGTTGCCCACGTCGACGCAGATCACCGCATCAGGATCGACCAGGCGTCCGAGCGACTCGAACAGCGCTGCCGCGTTCACACCCTCGCCGCGGTCGTCGGCGCGACGACTCGCCTTCTCGGACCGCCAGATCTCCCAACGTTGCGCCACCTCCGGACGGTGATCGGTGCATCCGTGGTCGTCGCCGACGCGTTCGGCGAGGAGGCGAGCAGTCACCGCACCGTGGCCGAGGAGCGGGACATCGACCGAGTGGAAGCGGCCGAGCGCCGACTCGTCCCGGTCGATCTGGATGATCCGCTTGTACGGAGCGATCCCGGTGTGTTGGGAGAACGAGGCCCCGAACACGATCAGGAGGTCGGCCTCGTTCATGAACCAACTCGCCATCGGGGTGCCGGAACGGCCGAGCACCCCACACGCCAGTTCGTGGTCGTCGGGGATCACGCCCTTGCCCTTGAAGGTGGTGGCCACCGGCGAACCGAGCTGTTCGGCGAGGGCGACGATGTCGTCCATGTCGTTGCGGGCACCGTGACCGACGATCATCATCGGCCGCTCCGCCGCGCAGATCATCTCCACGGCTGCACCGACCGCTTCGTCGGGTGGGGTGATCTGCCGGCTCGGAACCCGGCCGAGGGGGCCACCGGCGTCGGCGCGGCTCGGCCGGACCTGTACCTCGTCGGGAAGGATCAGGTGGGCCACGTCGCGCTCGACCACCGCTGTCTTGCAGGCCATGTTCATCAGCTCGGGGTAGTTGCCACCGCGCAGGACGGTCTCGGAGTACGCCGCAACGTCGCTGAACGCGGCCTCGAGGTCGAGATCCTGGAAGGCTCCGCGGCCCTTGATCCGTGACGGCACCTGACCCGAGATCGCCAGCACCGGAGCCCGGTCGACCTTGGCGTCGTAGAGCCCGGTGAGCAGGTTCGTCGAGCCCGGACCAGCGATCCCGAAACAGGCGGCGATGTCGTCGGTGAGCTTGCCGTAGGCACTGGCGGCGAAGGCCGCGGCACCCTCGTGACGGATCCCGAAGAACCGGAGGTCCCCGCGCTCCTCGGCCAGCCGCATCGCGTCGGCGAAGCCGAGGTTCGAGTGGCCGACCATCCCGAACACGGCGGTGACTCCCCAGTTGAGCATCGTGTCGACCAGCACGTCGCTCACGGTGCGCGGTCGGGGCGGATCGGGAGGGACCGCCACGTACACGCCGTCGTCACGAATGTCGACGGCGAACGCCTCGATGCCGTCGGTGTGTTCGCCGGGTGACTTCCCGTTGCACGGCGAGAAGTCCCAGCCGTGCCAGGGGCAACGCAGCCACCCCTTCTCGATCGAGCCCTCCCCCATCGGCCCACCCTGGTGGGGGCAGGCGTTGTCGATGGCGCCGTAGCCGCCCTCGAAGTGCGACACGGCCAGCGTCCGGCGGCCCACGCTGACAGAGGTGACGCGGCCCTCGGGCAGCTGGTCGGTCTCGAGCACGCGATGCCACTCGTGTGGTCCCGCCGGAGCGGGGACGGGTTCGAGCGAGGGAACGGTCATCTCGCCAGAGTACGACGGCCCGCCGTCGCGCCGCTCCGCGTGCTCGCCTCACACCGGTAGCGTCGCCCCGGTGACCGTGCTGCGACGCCAACGCTGGAACGAGATGGACACCGGGGCCCGCCGCGAACTGATGCATCGCGGGCTGGCCGACATCTTCGACCCCGGCCTGCGCGACTCGATCGGGGCGCTCATCGACGACGTGCGCGATCGGGGCGATGCTGCCGTGTGCGAGGCGCTGGCACGGTTCGACGGGATCGAGATCTCCCCCGATCGTCTTCGGCTCTCCACCGACGAGATCGCCTCGGCGAAGGTCAGCAAGGCAGTCGACCGTTCGATCGACGACGCCATCGAACACCTGCGGACCTTCAACGAGGCCCAGGTGCGCCAGCAGGGCGACTGGTCGGTCGAGGCCGAGCCAGGGCTCACGGTCGGCGAGAAGGTCACGCCGATCACGTCGGCGGGCCTGTTCGTGCCCTCCGGCAAGGCCAGCTACCCGAGCGTCGCCTATCAACTGGCCGTTCCCGCAGTGGTCGCAGGAGTGCCGGAATTGGCACTGGTGGTCCCGCCCGTGCCGGGCGGGACGGGCGAAGTCGACCCTGCCGTGCTGGTGGTGTGCCGCAAGCTCGGGATCGAGAACGTGTTTCGTGTCAACGGTCCCGCCGGTGTCGCGGCGCTCGGTTTCGGCACCGAGTCGATCCCCCGTGTCCGCAAGATCGTCGGCCCCGGGTCGCCTGCGGTCACCCTGGCCCAGGTCGAGATGCAGCGCCACGGGGCGGTCACCATGATGCTGCTCGGGCCGACCGAGAGCCTGATCCTCGCCGACGACACTGCCGACCCGGTGCGCCTCGCCGCCGACCTGCTGGTCGAGGCCGAGCACGGTGTCGACAGCTCCGTCGTTCTCGTCACCACGTCCGAAGCCGGCCTCGACGCGGTCGACACCGAACTCGAGGCTCAGCTCGCTCCGCTCCCCGCGCCCCGCGCGGAGGCGGCACGTGCCTCGCTCGGGCCGAACGGTGGCGCAGTCGTCGTCGACGACATCGGCACCGCCGTGTCGGTGGCCAACGAGTTCGCTCCTGAGCACCTCCAAGTCGCCGTCGGCGACGCCCTGGTCGACGACGTGGTCGACGGCCTGACCAATGCGGGCGAGATCCTGGTCGGCCAGGACACTCCGTTCAGCGCCGCCAACTTCGTCATCGGCTGCCCGGCCTCGTTGCCCACGAGCGGGTTCGCCCACGTGTCGTCGGGCATCACGGCCGACGCATTTCTCAAGCGAACAGCGGTTGCCCGGGCCGACGCCCGGGCCGCTGCCCGAATGGCGCCGTCGGTGATCGCCCTCGCCGACCACGAGGGCTTCCCGGCCCATGCGGCGGCGCTTCGGATGCGGCAGGGCTGACACCGCCCACCGGGGCGAACCTCAGCACTGACGGCTGCCGGTGATCAGCACGGCACACGGGGCCCGATGTGCCATCTTCGACGAGACACTGCCGAGGAACGCCCGTTGAGCGATCCCGAGCCCGCGTGAGCCGACCACGATCAGGTCGGCCTCCTCGCGTTCGGCGACACCGATGAGGGCCTCGGCCGGATGCTCGACACAGAGGTGGGGCTTCGCCCAGATGCCGCGCTCCTCGAGCCGTGTGATCGCCTCGTCGAGGATGCAGTTCGCGTCGGCGTGGAAGTCGATCGCGTTCCAGAACTCCTCTGGGAGCTTTGCCAGAGCCTGACGGTATTCGGATGGTGAGATCTTGTGCGTCGCCATGACGACGTGCAAGGTGGAGCCGAAGGCGCCCGCTATGTCGGCGGCGGCATCGAGAGCTTCTCGTGCCCCTGCCGAGCCGTCGACCCCGACCACGATGTTGGAGTAGCGCTCGGTCATGTCGTCCATCGGCGCGCGAGCACCGGCGGACGACAAGGGCCAAGTGTCACGAGGTGATCACGCGGCGGTGACGGCGAGGGGACCCTCCTCGGTGCTTCTCACCTGCACGGTTCCGCCCTCACCGACCGTGCCGTCGAGGATCAGGATCGACGTGGGGTCGGCGATCTCGCGCTGGATGATCCGCTTCAGAGGACGGGCACCGAAGGCTGGGTCATAGCCCTCACGGGCCAGCTGGGCCATCGCGTCGTCGTCGATGTCGAGCGTGATTCTCCGGTCGGCGAGCCGAGCCCTCAGGTGCTCGAGCTGGATCCCGACGATCCGCTCGAGGTCGGCCTCGGTGAGCGCCCGGAAGCGGATGATGTCGTCGACCCGGTTGATGAACTCGGGCTTGAAGAACTCGAGCGGGTCACCCGGCAGATTGGAGGTCATGATCAGCACCACATTGGTGAAGTCGACCGTGCGGCCCTGACCGTCGGTGAGACGGCCGTCGTCGAGCAATTGGAGCAGCGTGTTGAACACGTCGGGGTGCGCCTTCTCGATCTCGTCGAGGAGCACCACCGAGTAGGGGCGGCGCCGGACCGCTTCGGTGAGCTGGCCACCCTCGTCGTAGCCGATGTACCCCGGAGGCGCGCCGATCAGTCGGGACACCGAGAACTTCTCCATGTACTCGCTCATGTCGATGCGGACCATCGCCCGTTCGTCGTCGAACAGGAAGTCGGCCAGCGCACGGGCCAGCTCGGTCTTGCCGACACCGGTCGGCCCGAGGAACATGAACGACCCGATCGGACGGTTGGGGTCGGACAGGCCGGCCCGGCTGCGCCGGATGGCATTGGCGACCGAGTTGACGGCATCGTCCTGGCCGATGACGCGCTCGTGGAGGTGCTCTTCGAGATGGACCAGCTTCGAGGTCTCCGACTCCATGAGCCGGCTCACCGGGATCCCGGTCGCGTTGCCGACCACCTCGGCGATGTCCTCCGCGTCGACTTCCTCCTTCAGCATCGCGTCCTTCTGCTGGAGCTCGTCGAGGTGGCCCGTTGCCTCTTCGATCCGGCGTTCCAGTTCGGGGATGCGCCCATACCGCACCTCGGCAGCAACGTTGAGATCGGTCTCCCGCTCGACCTGGGTGCGCAGTTGCTCCAGCTCCTCTTTCAGGGCGCGGATCGCGTCGATGGCCTGCTTCTCCTGCTCCCAGTGTTCCTTCATCTGGGAGACCTGGACGTTGAGCCCGGCCAGCTCGTCGTGCAGGGCATCGAGGCGCTCCCGCGACGCCGCGTCGGTCTCCTTTTCGAGGGCGACCTGTTCGATCTCGAGTTGCAGGATGCGCCGCTCGACGACGTCGATCTCGGTGGGCAGCGAGTCGATCTCGATCCGCAGTTTCGATGCCGCCTCGTCCACCAGGTCGATCGCCTTGTCGGGCAGGAAGCGGCTCGTGATGTAGCGGTCGGAGAGGACTGCGGCGCTGACGAGCGCAGAGTCCTGGATGCGGACACCGTGGTGCACCTCGTAGCGCTCCTTCAGGCCGCGCAGGATGCCGACGGTGTCCTCGACGCTGGGCTCGCCCACGTACACCTGCTGGAAGCGCCGCTCGAGCGCGGGATCCTTCTCGACATGCTTGCGGTACTCGTCGAGCGTCGTGGCTCCGATCATCCGCAGCTCGCCGCGGGCCAGCATCGGCTTGATCATGTTGCCGGCGTCCATCGCGCCCTCGGCCCCGCCGGCGCCGACGATGGTGTGCAGCTCGTCGACGAACGTGATGATCTCGCCCTCGGCGTCGGTGATCTCCTTGAGCACGGCCTTGAGGCGCTCTTCGAACTCGCCCCGGTACTTCGCGCCGGCGAGCATCGACCCCACATCGAGGGCGACGAGGCGCTTGTTCTTCAGGCCCTCGGGCACGTCGCCGTCGGCGATACGGGCGGCGAGACCCTCGACGATGGCGGTCTTGCCGACCCCCGGCTCGCCGATGAGGACCGGGTTGTTCTTCGTGCGCCGCGACAGCACCTGGATGCACCGGCGGATCTCGTCGTCACGGCCGATGACGGGATCGATCTTCCCCTCGGCCGCACGGGCGGTGAGATCCTGGCCGTACTTCTCGAGCGCGGCGAACTTCTCCTCGGGGTTCTGGTCGGTGACGCGATGGGAGCCGCGCACGTCGGCCATTGCCTGCAGGAGTTCCTCGGACCCGATGTCGATGCGATCGTTCATCGCCAGCAGGAGGTGCTCGACCGACAGGAAGTCGTCCTTGAAGTCCTTCTGGTACTTCTCGGCATTGCTCACCACGTTGGTGAGCTCCTTCGACATGCGCGGCTCGTCGCCTCCGTAGGCCTGCGGCAGGTTCTCGACCGCCTCGTCGGCCTTGTTGCGAACCATCAGCGGGGCCTGGCCGACCTTCGCCAGGACGGCAGGGACGATCGTTCCCTCCTGCCGCATCAACGCACCGAGCAGGTGATCGGGCGTGATCTCGGGGTTCGAGAGCTGCTTCGCGCGGTCGACCGCGGCGGCGAACGCCTCCTGGGTCTTGATGGTCCACTTGTTCGGGTCGAGCGCCAATGGTCCTCCTCGGTCCTACATTCCTATGTCACGAAACTTGAGTGCCAGTATATCAAGCTTGGGAACCATCCGCCCCCGTGCCGAGGAATTCGACGATGTCTCCGCCGAGCGTCGTCAGATCCTTGTACGCCCGCACCGGGTCCGGCATCGAGTCGATCATCACGGCCAGCCTCCTTCTCGCCTCCTCGTCGGCAGCTACCGCCGGGAGCGGCGCCACGAAGGTCCGGATCGTGAACAGCAGTGCCCGCGTACGCGGGAACCGCCGCAGGGTCTCCCGTTCGACGCGCACGTAGAGATCACCGGGTGACGGCTGCTCCGGCCGCGTGGGGCCGGAACCGTCGGTGGGGGTGTACCCGTCGGGGACGTCGATGATCCCCCACCCCAACCGCCAGTACGGCTGCTCGGGACGGAGCCGGCCGAGAAACCCGTCGACGGGGTCACCCAACTGGTCGTTCAGCAGGGCGACGGGTTCGTGCACCTCGCGCATCGTGCGACCGAGCTTCGAGCGCAGATCCCAGCGGTTGGGAAAGCAGACCGAGCCCCCGCCGAACACCAACCGTCCCTCGCGCTCGACCATGAGGACGAGGTCTTCGGCCACGAGGAGCGAGGCAGCCTCCAACGGATGCAGGGAGGAGTCGATCTCGATGTGATCCCCACGCTCACGGAGGTGGCCGACGATCGCCTCGGCCACCTCGCCTGCCTCGTCCTCGATCCCGGGGAGGGCAGCAAATGCGGTGTCGTGATGCTCGTCGAGGATGCGCGCCTTCTCGGCGATCCATCCCTCGGCGTCGGGCCCGCGGACGAACCAGTCGGCCAGGTCGAGCGGTCGCACCCCGAGCCGCCAGCGGAATTCCTCACGCGCACCGTCACGGTAGGGCTCGTGGGGGAGCTCGTCGACGACCGGCACGGTCGCGAGGCTATTCCGACGGCGCGGGCATGGCCTTGGAGAGCGGCCAGGCCCGTTCGCTCGGCCCGTTCTCGCGGAAGTGGAGGAGACGCTGGTAGGCGTCGTCGATGTCGGGGATGGTGCCCTCCGGGATCCACCAGCACACCGACACGGCGACCTCCGCCTTCTCGAACCAGTCGCGCCGGCGCCGCAGGTACATCGTGTGACCGCTCTGGAAAACGAAGTGGCGGAACGACTCGAGATCCTCCCACACGGACATGTTCACGATGAGGTGCGGGTCGTCGACGCCCTCGACGGCGACATAGCTGGAGGACGCGCCGTCGTCGTCCTTCAACCGCCACACGAACCCAGGCGACGCTTCGGCGAGCAGGTTGATCGGGTCGAGCGCCGCGACGAACTCCGCCGAGTCGTCATGGTCCAACGGCTGCCGCAACCGGGCGATGTTCAACTGGGCCAGGTGGTACTCCACCCAGCGCACTCTAGGGAGGGGCCGTGGAATCAACCCAGGTCAGGCGGCAGCGGGCTGCCGCAGTCGCTTCCACCGCGGTGCTGCGTCAGTCGGTCCAGTCCTTCCATTTGACCTCGTAGTCGCGGAGGTAGCGGGAGACT
>CBFCWZ010000049.1:0-15589 GCA_965601935.1 uncultured Ilumatobacteraceae bacterium | reverse complement strand
ACATGGCCCGCCTGAGCGGCGTCCGCTTCTCCGGCCACACCACCTGACCTGCGACGGGTGTCTGACACCTGTTGCAGGTTGGTGTTGCAGCTGTGGCGCGGGTGTCGACCGGCATGCTGCGTCAGGTGTCGGGCACGCCTCATCTGGTAGGCAGGTCCGGGGGTCGTGATGGGGTATCCGAGGCATGTCAACCATGAGTTGAGCGCGATGGGGTGTCCCGTCGATCTCGACGACGTCGACCTGTTCGGCGAGGGGGCACAGGAGCACTGGTACGAGGCCTACGAGATCCTGCACCGGGAGGCACCCGTCCTGCGGATCGAGGGCGGCGGGCTCACACCCGGCACCGACGCCTTCGTGCTCACCAAGCACACCGACGTCACCCGGGTGGTGAAGGACCCCGAACGGTTCACCACGCTGACCCAGGCGCGGGTCGGCGCGCTCGCCGCCAAGGGCCTCTCCCCCGAGGAGGCCTACGACCGGGTGCACAACCTGATGACGGCGGCGATGGTGTCGCTGCGCCCCACCCAGGAGCTCTACATCCGGCACCGCCGGGAACTCACCGACCCGTGGGTCGGCCCGGGAGCCCTCCGCCACCGCGACATGATCGCCGCCCACGCCAACGACCTGCTCGACGACTGGATCGACGAGGGCGAGGTCGAGTTCATCAGCCGGTTCGCCCGCCCACTCCCCCAGCGGGTGTTCGCCAGCCTCCTCGGCTTCCCCCAATCCGACATCCCCCAGCTCGCCGAGTGGGGCGACGCCGTGGTCACCCCGTTCGTCCACGGTGACGGGCTGCACCACGACCTCGAACCCGAACAGACCGAGGAGATGCTGGCCCGCCTCGACGGCTTCCAGGACTACATCTACGAACACGTCAAGGCGAAGCGGGCCGACCCTCGGGACGACATGGTCAGCTTCCTCTGCGACGTCCACTACGAGGCCCTCGACCGCAAGCTCACCGACATCGAGATCGCCGGCATCGTCCACGCCATGATCATCGGCGGCCTCGAGACCACCCAGTACGCGCTGGAGGAACAGGCCCAGCTCCTCTGCGAGAACCCCGGCACCTTCGAGATCCTGCGCACCGACAGGTCGAAGCTGCGCAACTTCACCGAGGAGGCGATGCGCATGCGCTCGCCCACCCACGGCCTGTCGACCCGCATGACCTCCCAGGACGAGGTGTTCCAGGGGGTCGAGGTGCCGGCGGGCTCACTCCTCCACATGCGCTACGCGGCGGCGAACGTCGACGAGGAGGAGTTCGCCTGCCCCCACGACCTCGACCTCGACCGTGAACGGGTCACCCGCCACATCACGTTCTCCGCCGGGCCCCGGGTGTGCCCCGGTGCCAACCTCTCACGCACCGAGCAGCAGGTCGCGTGGGGGGTGCTCCTCGACCGACTCGAGTCGATCGACTACGGCACCGACAACGACTGGCTCCACCAGCCCGGCATCATGCTCGGCACCTTGAAGCTGAACCTCAGGGTCCAGAAGGCCGACGAACCACTCGCACTGGGCACCGGCCGCCCTCACTGACCTCACATCGGACGGCGGGCTCCTGACCAGGGGTGATGCCGTCCAGTGTCGACGCGCTGCACCTTTCTGCAGACGGACTGCAGACGCGGTTCACTACAGTCGCTCTCCAGGGGAACCGCACAGAGTCCGAATGATCGGTGCCAAAGGGGGGTGGCGATGGACGTACGGCTACTCGGCCCGCTCGAGGTCGACATCGATGACGAACCGGTCGCCATCGGCGGCCCACGCATTCGTCGACTCTTCGTCTCGATGACCCTGGCCGGCGGATCCGTCAGGTCGATCGATTCGCTGATCGACGCCGTCTGGGCCGACGAGGAACCCCCGGAGCAGGCAAGGCGCACTCTCATGTCCTACGTCTCCCGGCTGCGATCGGCGGTGGGCGAGGGAATGGTCGAGCAGATCGAGCACGGCTACCGACTGAACGGCGGAATCGTCCGCACCGATCTGCAGGAGTTCGAGCGACTCGTGGGCGAGGGACAACACGCCGCACGCTCGGGCAACCACATCCACGCTGCCGCGTTGTTCGACGAGGCACTTGGTCTCTGGCGCGGCGAACCACTCGCCGAGTTCGCGGGCGAGCACTGGGCTGAGCCGGAACGCTCCCGGCTGTTGGCTCTGCATCTCGCCGCTGTCGAGGGGCGATTCTCCTCCCGCGTCGAACTCGGTGACCATGCCGAGATCCTCAGCGAGCTGGAACGGGCTGCAGACGACCACCCGGAGCAGGAACGCCTCCAGTACCTCCACATGCTCGCCCTCTACCGCTCGGGGCGTCAGGCCGATGCCCTCGACCGCTTCAAATCGGCTCGTCGGCACCTGGCCGAGCTGGGGCTCGAGCCGTCGCCCGACCTGCGCGAACTCGAGTACAGGATCCTCACCCACGAGGAAGATCTCCACGGCCCAGGCCCTGAACCCGGCAGCGTGGTGCGCGGCTACCGCCTGGGAGCACGACTGGGAGAGGGGTCATTCGGTGCCGTGTACCAGGCGACCCAGCCGTCGGTCGGCCGCGAGGTCGCGATCAAGGTGATCAAGCCCGAACTGGCCAATGATCCGCGGTTCGTCAGGAGGTTCGAGACCGAGGCACAGCTCGTCGCCCGGCTGGAGCACCCCCACATCGTCCCGCTCTACGACTACTGGCGCGACCCGGGCGGTGCCTTCCTCGTGATGCGCCTGCTTCGTGGAGGCAGCGCCGAGGAACGCCTCGTCACCGACGGGCCGTTCGCCCTTCCGGCTGCCGCTCAGATCGTCGACGAGATCGGCGGTGCGCTGGCGGCAGCCCATGCCCGAGGCGTCATCCACCGCGACGTGAAGCCGGGCAACGTCCTCTTCGACGAGGACGGGGTCGCCTATCTCGCCGACTTCGGCATCGCGGTGCAGCAGGAGGAACTCGGGGTGCCCGCCGATCTGCGATCAGCCGGGTCACCGCTGTACGCCAGCCCGGAACAGGTCCGCGCAGGCGACTCATCCGTCCGCTCTGACATCTACGCCTTCGGGGTGACCATCTACGAGTTGCTCACCGGGCGGAGCGCGTTCCCGGCCGACTCGGTGGACACCCTTCTCGAACGCAAACTCGCCGCACCGGTACCGAGTGTGAGCGTCGACCGCCCGGAACTGCCCCGAGCGGTCGACGCTGTTCTCGCCAAGGCGACCGCGGTCGACCCAGAGGCGCGTTTCGAGGGCATCGCCGACTTCGTGTTGGCGTTCCGTGCCGCGCTGGCGGTCGAGCCGCCGGCCATCGACACCAGCGAGCGGGTCGGAACGGCCACGACGCTGCCAGAGGAGCGCCCGCCCCGGTCCCTCGCCAGCGCCACGCTCGTCAGCGTCCAACTCGGGTCGATGAACCCCTACAAGGGGCTCCGCGCCTTCCAGGAGGCGGACGCGCAGGACTTCTACGGCCGCGACCGGCTGATCGACGAGCTGGTTCAGCGTATCGAGCAGCGGCGGCTGGTTGCGGTCG
Source organism: uncultured Ilumatobacteraceae bacterium (assembly GCA_965601935.1). Lineage (GTDB taxonomy): Bacteria > Actinomycetota > Acidimicrobiia > Acidimicrobiales > Ilumatobacteraceae > CBFCWZ01. The sequence goes on along the minus strand of CBFCWZ010000049.1, from coordinate 12,102 downwards.
TCGGAGCCTCCGGGTCGGGCAAGTCGTCGCTCGTTCGGGCCGGGCTCGTGCCCCGGATCCAGGATCGAGAGTGGTTCGTCGCCACGATGGTTCCCGGCTCCCATCCGTTCGAGGAGCTCGAGGACGCACTGCTCTCGATCTCAACCGGAGAAGTTCCCGGCGTGATGGAGCAACTGACTGCCTCCGACCGCGGGATCGCACGTGCCGTTCGTCGGGTACTTCCGCCGGGTGACAGCGAATTGCTCCTCCTGATCGATCAGTTCGAGGAGGTGTTCACCCTGGCCGACCCGACCGAACGCGACGCCTTCCTCGCCGGCCTGGTCGAAGCCGTCGGTGACAATCGGTCCCGCATCCGCCTGGTCGTGACCGTACGGGCCGACTTCTTCGACCGACCGCTCCGCCATCGCGGGTTCGGGGAACGGATCCAGGACGCCACCCTCAACGTTCTGCCGATGTCGCGCGAGCAACTGACGGCCGCGATCGAAGGGCCCGCCCGTCGCCTCGGCGGCCAGTTCGAGCCGGGACTCGTCGACGCGATCATCGCCGACGTCGGGGAGAGCGCCGGTGTTCTCCCGCTGCTCCAATACGCCCTCACCGAGCTGTACGACCAGCGGGACGGGAACGAGCTGACACTCCGGAGTTATCGGGAGATCGGCGGTGTGACCGGGGCGCTGGCCCAACGGGCCGAGGAGGTCTATTCGGAGCTCCCCGCCGAGGACCAGGAGGGTGCGCGGCGGCTCTTCACGCGGCTCGTCACTCCCGGTGAGGGAGTGGAGGACACACGTCGCCGCGCCGTGCGATCGGAGCTGACCGTGTGCTCCGACGCAGTCATCGACGCCTTCGGCGACCACCGCCTGTTGTCGTTCGACCGCGATCCGGCAACGCGGGAACCGACGGTCGAGGTGGCCCATGAGGCACTGATCCGCGAATGGCAGCAACTTCGCGAGTGGCTCGACGACGATCGCCAGGGTCTACGCGTACTCCGGCATCTCACAGTGGCTGCTCGGGCGTGGAACGACGCCGACCGGGACCCTGGCGAGCTGTACCGGGGCGGCCGGCTCGACGCTGCGCTCGAGTGGGCGACCGGCCACGACGCCGACCTCGCCGCGGACGAGCGCGACTTCCTCGACGCCAGCCGCGCTCTGCGCGACGCCGAACTGATGCAGGAGGCGGAGCGGAACGCTCAGCGAGAGCGACAGAACCGGCGTCTGCGGCGGAGCCTGGTCGGCCTCGGGGTCGTGGCGGTGCTGGCGCTCGTCGCCACCGCGGTCGCGTTGCAGCAGAGGGGATCGGCGAGCGACCGCGCCGACGAAGCAGCCGCCGCCCGCGCTGCAGCGGAGACCCGCCGATTGGTGTCGGACGCAGCGCAACTCGCGCCGACGAATCGACAGGTCGCCCTGCTCCTCGCGGCAGAGGCCCACCACCGCCAGCCCGATGCGGCATCTCTCGGCGCGCTCAAGGACGTCCTTGCAGCCTCCACCGACGTGCTCGGGTACGTCGGAGCCGAGTTCGACTTCGCCGACGTCACATGGACACGCGACGGACGGATCATCGGCTCGCACCCGACCGGCGTGGTCGTGCTCGGCCCGGATGGCACCAGCGAGTTCGACATCGACCTGGCCGGTGCCGACGAACTCGCTGTCGGCGGGAACGATCGCGTCCTCGCCGTCGCCGGCTCCGATTCGACGGTCCGGTTGTTCGATCTCACCAGCGGAGATCAGCTCACCTCACCCCTCGACCACGGTTCCCCGGTCGAGGCAGTCGCGTACAGCGGCGACGGCCGTGTCCTGGTCACCGGCGACCGCCGCGGGGTCGTCCGCGTCTACGACGAGGAGTACCAGCTGACGGCCGAGATCGACGCCTTCGTCGATGTCGACCCGACCGACCTGGGAGCCGAGGTACCTCCACCGCTCCCCCACGATCCGGTCTCGTTCGTGGAGGGCGTCATCGACGTCGCCGTCAGCGACGACGGAGGCCTCGTCGCCGCAGTCGGCGGCACCGAGTTCGCGCTGTGGGACTTGAGGACCGGGACCGTCGTCGAACGCGCCGCCGTCACCCGCGTCGACGGCGCGTTCGAGCGCCTCGCGGTGCCGACCGGGATCGGGTTCATCGACGTGGACGGAGTCGAGCGTCTCGTCGCCGCGGAGTTCTTCTCCGCCTCGATCCACGACGTCGAGTCCGGCGAGCGCATCGACCGATGGACGCTGTCGGAAGGGATCTCCCAGATCGCGGCGAACCCGTCGGTGGCCTTCATCGACGACCGGGTCATCACGGCGCTCGATGGCACGGTGCAGCTGGCCGGCGCCGACGGATCATCGGTCGTTCTGGACAGCCAGCTCGGTGGGTTGAGAAGTGTCGCGGCGGGGCCGGACGACCGGGTGGTGGTGGCGGGCGAAGACGGTGCCCTCGTGCTGTCGCTCGCCGGGCGGGGCCTCATCTCACGATCGATCGAGACCACTGAAGAGGAAGTCGGCGTGTCCGTCGATGGGCAGTCGGTCGTCACCACGTGCTCGGAGGGAACGAGGACGTGTGCCGACCTCGGTGGAGTGAGGTCGCGACTGTGGGCGCTCTCCGGTGACCGCTACGAAGAGATCCCCATGCCGGAGCCGTCGGATGTCTGGGCCCTGACAGGCGGCGTGCAGGGATTCTCGTACGACGAGGTGAACGCCACGTTCCAGCTGCGCGACCCCGCCACGATGGAGCCCTTCGGCCCTGCGTACGGCCCGGTCGGAGCGGTCGCCCACGAACACTCTCCCGACGGGCGGCTCCTGACGCTCGGTGCAACGACCCTGTCCCCGAACGGACTCGTCGTGGACGTCTACGACAGGGAGTCCGGCAACCTCGTCGCACGTCTGGGTGACTTCGCCACGACCACCTCCTTGTTCGTACGCTCGTTGGAGTTCACCCCCGATGGTTCCCGTCTCCTCGTCGCCACCGACGACGGGCGGGCCGTGTTCTACGACACCGCGACGTGGGAGCAGGTGGGCCCCGAGTTGAGTGCTGGAGGCGGGGCTGTCGTACAGGCGGCCTACTCGAACGACGGAGCGACCCTCGCCACCGTGTCGGCCGACGGGGCCGTGACCCTTCGGGACTCTGAGACACTCCAACCCGACGGACCTCCGCTGCTCGGCAACACCGACGGCGTCGAAGGGTTCTCGTCCGGCCCGCACTTCAGCGAGAACGACCGCTGGCTGGTCACGAGCGCCGACGGCGACCTCCGTCTGTTCGACCTCGAGGAACGAGCTCTCGTCGGCGAACCGTTCCCCCGGGACGAACAGATCGCAGGCAGCGCGTCGGTGAACGCCCGCTTCGGTTCGACCACGTTCGACGGCGTCTCGATCATCTGGACCATCGATCCCGAGAGTTGGCCCGAGATCGCCTGCCGGGCTGCCGGTCGCAACCTGACACCCGACGAGTGGGCTCAGTTCGGGCCGGCCGGCGAGCCATACCGGGCCACCTGCGATCAGTGGCCCTCCCTGTCCGATCAAACCGACGGAGGTGCGTCATGACAGACGCCGACATCGACGACCAATCAGAATCCGAGGAGGGCGACGGGCACAATGTCGGTCGTCGACGGGCGATCACGGGGATCGCACTCGGCACGGGTGCCGTGATCGCCGGCGCGGTGGGTGGAGCGGCCGCGACGGCGAGCGGAGTCGTTGCCGGCGGCTGGAAGAAGGAAACGGTCGAGTTCGACGTCGCGTGTCTCGGTGAGACGTGGCGAGACTCATTGGTCAACTACGCCGAGAACGACAGCGACTTCCGCGGGATGCCGTTCTCGGTGGAGGGCTGGATCTACCCGGCCGGCACGATCCCGACGCCCGGCGACGGCTACGTCCCGACATCAGATGGTTCGATCGGCAGGTGGCTCTGTCGTGGCAGCGTGCTGGTCTACGCAGATCGCTTCGAGCCCCATGTCCAGACCACACAGGAGTTCGTGTTCGGTCCGATGGCCGGCGACCAGTTGTTCCCCGACGACCTGATCACCACCAGCGGGCTCGAGGGAACGTTCGAGACGAGTCAGACCGCGAAGCGCTCCGTCGTCGGGGGGACCGGACGCTACGCGGGGGCTACCGGAGAACAGTTCCAGTCCCAGAACGGCTTCAACACGTCGGTGTTCACGGACGGGACCGGCAACGCGCCGAGCTTCTGGATGCGGTTCGACCTCCTCCTTCCCGACGTCTGAACTGGTCACTCGCATGTCAGGTTCGCCGCTCGCACTGGCCCGGGAGGGCCCGCAGCTGCGTCTCGGGGCGCGCTCGGTCCCGGTCGTCCTGCCGCGCACCTCCGACCCCCGGCTGCACATCGCCGCGGTGATCCTGACGATCCACGTGCTGGGCCAGGTCGCACTCGACTTCAGCGTGTCCATCCCGCAGATCGCCGCAGCGATCCTGTCGTGCGCGATCGTCGAGGCAGGCATCACGCTGGCGCGGGAACGACGGCTCGTCTGGCCGGCCAGCGCGATGCTGACGGGCAGCGGGGTCGCGCTGATCATGCGGGAAGTCGGCACCGAGCCCGGTGATCACTGGACCACTCGGTACTGGTGGCTGTTCGCTGCGGTCGCCGTCGGCTCACTGCTCTCGAAGTACTTGATCCGCTGGCGCGGCGGTCACGTCTTCAACCCGTCGAACTTCGGATTGGTCGTCGCGTTCCTGGTGATCGGCAGCGATCGGATCGAGCCCCTCGACTTCTGGTGGGGTCCGCTCGACGTGTGGCTCCTCGTCGCCTACTGGGTGATCATCGCCGGAGGGGTACTCATCACCGAGCGGCTGGGCTTGCTGGAGATGGCCCTGGCGTTCTGGATCGCCTTCGCTGTCGGGATGGGGGCTCTGGCACTGAGCGGACACTGCTTCCATGCACCCTGGTCGGCGACCCCTGTCTGCGACGGACAGTTCTGGTGGACGGTCGTCACATCTCCCGAGATCCTGGTGTTCCTGTTCTTCATGATCACCGACCCGCGCACCGTGCCATCGGGCCGGGGTCCCCGGTTCGGGTTCGGTGTGGCCGTCGCCGTCGTGAGCTCCCTCCTGATCGCACCGCAGACCACCGAATTCGGGGCGAAGGTCGGGTTGCTCGGCGGTCTCGTCCTCGTCTGCGCGGCGCGCCCGGTCGTCACCGTGCTCGCCGAGCGTGTCGCATCTTCGAACGCAGACAGGTCGACATGGTTGCCCTCACGTGCCACTCGATGGGCGGCCGCGGCAGGCGGATCAGCGCTGGCCCTCGGGGCGATCGCGCTTGCCGGCGTCCCGGCACAGTCGATCGACTCGGCGCTCGACGTCGAGGGGCACGTCCATCCCCGCGAGTTGGTCCCCGACGTCGAACGAGCACGTGTGCCAAGGGTCTCCGTCGACCCCGACGTGACGGCCTTCGGCGACGACATCCCGTTGCGGGCACCCGAGATCGGGCTCGAGCTCGTGCGCGCGCTCGATGTCGAGATTCTCGCCGTCCGCAGCAGTGATCCGGACCTTCTGTACAGCGTGAACCACGGCGCCCGACTCACCGAGGTGAGGGCGGCGGCCGACGGCTCGGACAGCTCGACGGTGCTGATCGAGCGCCACTTCGACCAGATGTACCTGACCGTCGTGCGCGTCGGCGGACAGGCCGGCAGCCGACTGGCCATCGACGGCACCGGATCGGCCACCCAGTTCGCAATGGGGCCCGACGGGCCGGCGAGCAACGGCCGGAGTGTGCCCTTCGCCGAGACCTTCGTGCTCCGGGAGGGTGCCGACGGTCGGTGGCTCCTCGTCGACGTGGTCCCCGCCGCCCCGGAGGCCGCCGATGGGTGACCTCGCTTCGCACCCCCGGGCCGGCGACGGCGAGATCAACGGGACGAAGATGGTGATCGTGCGCTCCCCGGGGCGGACGCCGCTGCACCTCATGGTCCGGGATCCGATCGTGATCGGGCGCGAGTGCGATGGCCTGCTGCTCGACGACGCCCTGATCTCACGTCGCCATCTGACGGTCGAAGTCGAGGCCGGCGGGATCGTGGTCACGGATCTGGACAGCACCAACGGGACCACGGTCGACGGCACGACGCTGTCTGCTCCGAAACGGATCGTCGCCGGCAATGTCGTCGAGTTCGGTGCCTCGACCCTGGAAGTGCTCGACGGCATCTCGGTCGGCCGACCTGGGCCAGTCGCCGACGATCTGCGTCGAACGTCGATCGATCTCGTCGCCGACGCGTTCGCCACCGAACGACCCGACGTGCGCGAAGTGCCGAGAAGCCACGGCACGACCACGATCGTCTTCAGCGACATCGAGTCCTCGACGGCCCATGCAGAGGCTTTGGGCGACCGGCGCTGGTACGAGCTGCTCCAACGCCACAACCGCATCGTCCGCGGACATCTGGCGGCCCACCATGGCAAGGAGATCAAGTCGCAAGGTGACGGCTTCATGCTGTCGTTCCCGTCGGCTCGGGGAGCCGTGCAGTGCATGGTCGCAGTGCAGCGCGAACTCGCCGACCACGGTGCCGGCCACCCGGAGCACGCGATCCGCATCCGGGTCGGCGTCCACACCGGTGAAGCGATCGTCGACGGCGACGGCGACCTCTTCGGCAAGCACGTGATCCTCGCCGCACGCATCGCCAACGAAGCCCACGGCGGTGAGATCGTCGCGTCCTCGCTCGTCCGCCAAATCGTCGAGGCGCACGGTGACATCGAGTTCGAGGAGGCGCGGGAAGTCCAGCTGAAGGGTCTGACGGGTACATACATGATCTTCCCGATCCGCTGGGAGGACACGACGCCGGGTCGGAGCGGGGCGGCATGACGTCGGGAGCGCTCGGGCTCGTGGAGGAACGGCCGGTCGTACTGGCCCTGCGACAGGCCTTTCCGGGGATCGAGACCGATCTGGCGGCGACGGGGATCGGCAGGAGGGAGATCGAAGCGGGCCGGATGCTGTGCAACATCGGGGACGACGCTCGCCACGCGTGGGTGGTCGTGAGTGGCCGCGTCGAAGTGACCAACGTGGGAGTCGACGGCATCGAGCAGAGCATTGCCTCACACGGCCCCGGCGAGCTGGTCGGCGAGTCGGCCCTGCTCGAGGGAGGGGTCCGGCGCGCCAGGGTACGCACGCTGCGACGGACCCGTCTCGTGGAGTTGGATCGCGAGTGGATGGCCAAGCTGATCACGAGCCACCCGCAGACCACCAACCACGTCTTGGCGGCGGTACTGGGACGTGGAGAGAACGCGCCACCATCCACCACCGGGGTCATCGCCGTGCTCCCGTTGTCGACCGCCGTGCTCGACGAGTCACGAGACCTCTTCGACGCGGTCGTGTCGGGGAGCGGTCACGTGGGTTTCGACGGCGCGGAGCGGCCGATTCCTGACGATCCCGTTCGGCTCGCCGAGGAGATCGACCGAGCCGAAGTCGAGCACGGAGGCGCGGTCCTGTTGGGCGACCCGCTCGACCACCGGCGCGGTGTCGACATCGCCGACGTCGCCGATCGAGTCGTCTTCGTCGCCGACGCCGCGAGGGGTCCAGAGGTCGGCGCGCTCGAGCGCGAGGTCATCGACACCGTCCCGCGTCGCGCGAACGCCGTCCGGATCCTGCTTCTCGTCCATGCTGAGAACACGGACCGGCCACGCGACACACGCTCGTGGATCGACCGACGCGAGATCGACCGCCACCTGCATCTCCGCCGACGCAGCGCCGACGACGTCGCCCGAGTGAGCCGTCATGTCGTCGGGCGTCCGCTGACGCTGGCAGTCGGCGCCGGTGGTGCCCGCTCTGCGGGAGCGGTGGGCACGGTGCACGCGCTCACGTCCAGGGGCGTTGCGATCGACGCCGTGGCAGGCGTCAGTGGCGGAGCGATCATCGCGTCGATGATCGCGGTCGATCCGTCGGCACCCGACCTGGACGATCGAACCGATCGCGGGATGAGAAGGCTGCTCGACTTCACGCTTCCGGTTGGCGCGGTGATTGCCGGGAAGCGGGCGTGGGGACGGATCCGAGATGCGGTCGGTGATCGAGACATCGCCGACACCTGGCTGCCGCTGTCGATCACGACAACCGATCTGACGGCCAACGAACCGGTGAACCACACGGCCGGACCGATGGCGGATGCGATCTACGCGAGCATCTCGATCCCAGGGGTGTTCCCGCCGGTCGACATCGACGGGAACCTCCACGTCGACGGGGCGGTCTTCGATGCGGTGCCCGTCGAGGGAGCACGCGGCCTGAGCCCTGAGGGACATCTCGTCGCCGTCGACCTGACCCCGCCGCGAGGACGCCCCACCCCGCCGCTGCCACGGGTGATGCCGGGCCTCCGGCTCCTGCTCCGACGCATCACACCGGGGGTCCGGTCGACTCCGGTTCCCAACCCGCTCGACACCCTCATGCGATCCACCACCGTCGCGTCGGCCAGGCGCCGGGTCGAGTCGCTCGCCGCCGTCGACTGTCACGTCCACCTGAACCTCTCCGAGTTCGGCGTGCTGGAGTTCGACAAGGTCGGCCAGATCATCTCCCTGGGTGAAGCACAGTCCCAGCAGCCGCTCGACGAACTCCTGTCGAGCGACGATCCTCCCCTGACCCGCCCGATCTCTCGCTCGGATTCCGTCGCAGCACCGGCGATCGAGAGGCCGTCGCGGTCGTCGGACGACTCGAGCTCACCAGTCGCGCGTTTCCGGGGGTCGATCTCGCTGGCATCATCCGACTTCCGGTTCCGTGCCCGCCGGTTCGCCGTGGCGATCGCGGCGAGCACCGTCGTGCTCGCACTCCTGCTGCTCATGACCGGAGTCGTCAACCAACTGCACCGTGAACCGGAGGTCGCCGTTGCCACGTTCGGCGGCGACCACTGGGTCGTCCCCGCCGGAGCTGACGGGGTTTTCACGTCGACTGCGACCTTCTCGGACGATGCCTCCACTTCCGTCGACGGTGGCCGCGTGTTGGTCGCCCGCACTCGTGTGTCACAACCCGATGGGAGCGGCGACCTCGACGCGATCCTCGTCGGACACGAGCACCTCCCTGACGGGTCGCACCCGGCGATCGCCGGAGGAGACGATGGCGACCACGCGGCGGTCGTGCTGTCGGAGGATGCCGGCTTCTCGGTTGGCGACGACGTCCTCATCGGTCCGATCGGGGCGACCGTCACGAGCACCGTGCCCGAGACCACCGTGTTCTCCGGGATGCCACTGGTCTTCGTCCCACTCGAGTTCGCACGGAGCCTCGTCGTCGACGGTCAACCGCTCCTGTCGGCGATCGTCGTCGACGACGTTCCCGACCTTCCCCCAGGGCTCAGTGCACTCGCCGCCGACATCGTCGCCGAGGACGCGCTCGGGCCGATCGAGAAGCCGGTCACGACCTTGCGCATCGTCCAGGTACTGCTCGCGCTCGTGGCCGCCATGATCATCGGCGCCGTCGTGTATCTCGCCACGCTCGACCGGCTCCGCGACATCGCAGTCCTGCGCGCCATGGGTGTGGGATCCGGAACGATCGGCATCGGGGTCGCGGCGCAGGCGATCGGGTTGGGCGTCACAGCCGGCGCGCTCGCGCTCCTCGTGCAGACTCTGCTCAACCCCATCTTCCCGATGCGCGTCCACCTCGAGACGACGGATCGCTTCGTGCTGATCGGCGTCTCGGTGACCGTCGCCCTCCTCGCGGGATACGCAGCGATCCGTCGAACACTTCGCGTCGACCCTGCCGAGGCGTTCGGGGGGCCGGGAGCATGACTGCGGTCCACATCCGCGACCTGGTGGTCGAGTACACGTCGGGCGGCTATGCCGTCCGACCGCTCGACGGGCTGAACGCGACGATCGGGCCGGGGCAGCTGACGCTGCTGCTCGGCCCCTCCGGGTCGGGGAAGACCACGCTCCTGTCGTGCCTGGGGGGGATCCTCCGCCCCACTGCGGGCCGCATCGTCGTCGACGGACACGACATCGCCGCACTCGACGACAACAGCCGGGTTGCGTTCCGGCGCCGGTCGGTGGGCTTCGTGTTCCAGGCATTCAACCTGATCCCCTCGCTGTCGGCGCTCGAGAACGTCGCGATGCCACTCCGCCTCACCGGCGAACCGTCGAAGGCGGCCCGCGAGAGGGCGGCCAGACTGCTCGACCAGGTCGGCCTCGCGGACCGCGCCGGGCATCGTCCTGGCAACCTTTCGGGCGGGCAGCAGCAGCGTGTGGCGATCGCCCGCGGACTCGCGAGTGGCGCTCCACTTCTCCTCGCCGACGAGCCGACCGCCAACCTCGATTTCGTTCAGGCCGAGGGCATCATCGCTCTACTCCGGGAGATCGCCGCGCTCGGTCACACGGTCGTTGTTTCGACTCATGACGACCGTCTCCTGCCCGTTGCCGACCATTCGATCGACCTCTCCCCGTCATTGCTCTCCGAGAATGACGAGACCGGACTGCTGCTCGATTCCGGAGAGACGCTCTTCCAGCAGCACTCGAACGGGAGGTCCGTCTACCTCATCGATTCGGGGCGGCTGGCACTCGTGCGACAACTTGCCGATGGCACCGAACAGAAGCTCTCCGAACGTGGCGTCGGCGAGTACGTCGGCGAACTCGGCCCCATGATGGGACAGCCCCGCTCGGCAACGGCTCGGGCCGTCGAGCCCACCACGGTGCGGCCGGTCAGCCTGGAGGAGTTCCGCCGGCGGAGCCGATCCGAACCCGGCGGACCCGGCTCGGCTTCCCGGCACGTGAGGTAGAACTCGCAACGGCCAGGAACTCGGACTCCCCGACTTCGTGCACAGCCGACTGGGCTTCGCCATGGACGACGAGTCGTCTCTCGGCTGCGACGACCGCTCCGTGCTCCTCGGACCGAAGCCGTGGGGACTCCGGATCAGGAGGCCAACTGGCCTGTGCCCCTCGGTGCCGGCAGGCCCGGGATCTCGACGGGCTGCTCGGAACGGAGCCAGCGACCGAGGCCGAACAGGCCGACCCCGAAGAGGATCATTCCGGCGACCACCACGGCACTCGCCGCGGTACTCGCCAGGAAGGCGAAGTCCTCGCTGGTGCTGGTCGTTCCGTACTCGGCAGTGAGAACGGCAGTCGCCGAGAGCGCGAGGCCGCTCGTGAACGCGAGCGTGCTGGGCAACGGGGCCAGCCGACGGATCACGAGGTGGAGCCCGAACAGCAGCGAGGCGATGCCGAGCAGGACCATCCAGGCCGGGATCGGCCAGGCGAAGAGGACGAACGGGACCGCCAACACGGCCGGTACGGCAGCGAGCAGGGCAAGTGGGCCACGGCGGCCATGGCGCATCCAGAGCCCGACGCAGCCGACGCCCGCACCGGCGACGGCGAAGTGGAGCAGCGTGGCCAGCACGGCCCAGTACGGCATCGCATCGGGTAGGAACGCCGTCAACACGGGCAGGCCGATCCAGCAGGGAGAACTCGCCATCGCGACGATCCCGGCCGTCCGCGTATCGACGGTGGGGATCGCCGGACGACGGGCTGTGCGCAGATGGGCGTCGGCGACCTCCTGGGTGGTGCCGTACTCCGCGATCGCCTGCCGTGCTGCCTCATCGGCGCCGAGCCCTTCGCCCTGCAGTTGCGCCTCGCGTTCCAGGATGTGGTCGGCGGCTTCGGCGACGACGTCGTCGGGCCGGCGGTGCCAGCCGGCGACACGTCGGTGCAACTCGTTCAGGTAGCTGTCGATCGAGCCGTGGACGGCCATGGTTCTTCCCCCAGTACGCGGTCGATCGCGACGAAGAACTCCTGCCAACGGTGCCGTTCCTCACCGAGGTGAGTGCGGCCCTTCTTGGTGATGGAGTAGGTGCGGCGGCGGCGGCCCTCCACCTGGGACCACTCGCTGGCGATGAGGCCGGCTTCCTCCAACCGGTGCAGGGCCGGGTAGACCGTGCCGTCGGGCAGGTCGAACACCGCGTCGCTGCGTTCGCGGAGCGCGTCGACGATGGCGTAACCGTGTTTCGGCCCGTCGTCGAGCACCGCCAGCAGCAGCATGTCGAGATGCCCCTTGAGCGCCTGGCTCCTCATACCTCGCAATCCTACGTATCGGATAGCGAGGTGTCAATCAGCGGCCTCCACCGCGTCAGCGGGGGATGCGGACAGCGACCACGTCGACGTCACCGGCCAGGGTCCCGGTGCGGTTGGCGCTCAGGATCACGATGCCGGGGAACGCCTCGAGCCACTCGAGGAGGTAGCT
>CBFCWZ010000048.1:0-15625 GCA_965601935.1 uncultured Ilumatobacteraceae bacterium | reverse complement strand
GGTACGCGAGCTGGGTTCAGAACGTCGTGAGACAGTTCGGTCCCTATCCTCCGCAACCGAAGGAATATTGACACAGGCTGTCCTTAGTACGAGAGGACCGGGACGGACGTAGCTCTGGTGTGTCTGTTGTCGTGCCAACGGCATTGCAGATTTGCTACCTACGGAAGGGATAACCGCTGAAAGCATCTAAGTGGGAAACCCGTGTGAAGATGAGTATTCCCATGCGGTCAACGCAGTAAGGCCCGTGACGAGACCATCACGTTGATAGGCCGGAGGTGTAATCGTGGCAACACGTTCAGCCGACCGGTACTAATCGGCCGAGGGCTTGGATTGAACGCTCGTGCTTGCTCTGGAGTCCTCGAGGAGACTCGATTGACAACAAGTTTTCGGTGGCCATAGCGACAGGGTCACACCCGTTCCCATCCCGAACACGGAAGTTAAGCCTGTCAGCGCCGATGGTACTTGGGGGTAGACCCCCTGGGAGAGTAGGACGCCGCCGGATTTCGTAGTGCGAACACCCCGCCTCCGGGCGGGGTGTTCGTCGTTTTCGGCCCGTCTCGTGGCGGGCGGCGTCGGTGCTCCTCCTCGGTGGTCGGAACCCCGGCAGCCGGCCGTAGCATGGCGTCCCATGTCGTCCGACCGGTCCGCTCGTTCCTCGCGCCCTTCGGGTGACCGCCGCGGCACCTCGTCGTCGGGGAACAAGGGTGGCCAGCAGGGCCGTTCGTCGGGGTCGAAGAGTTACGGCGGCAAGTCCGGTTCGAGGAGTGGTGAGGCGCGTTCGTCGGGGTCCAGGAGCGGCAAGTCCGGTTCGAGGAGTGGTGAGGCGCGTTCGTCGGGGTCGAAGAGTTACGGCGGCAAGTCCGGTGGGCGTTCGCCAGGTTCGAACTCGTACGGCTCGAAGGGCCGATCGCGTTCAGGCAGCGACGGCACCCGGTCGTACTCCACGAGGGACGGTGGTCCCCGGCGGGGTGAGGCGCGCGATCGTCCCCTCACCGCCGCCGAGCGCAAGGCGCGCGAAGTAGATGCCCGGCGCGGGCCCCGGACTCCACGCGACACCGATGCCGAACGCCAGCGCATCGAGGACCGTTCGGTCGAGAAGTGGGTCGACGAGGGCTCGGTGCGCGATGTCGCCCAGGCGGCCACCGAGCGGGCCGCGGCACCGGCACGTCGGGCTCCCCGGCCGCTCGATCCAGAGGTCTCCTCGGAACTGATCGACGTCCTCGGATCGCAGCGGGGCAACCGGCTTGCCGAGAGACTGGCGATGGCCTCCGAGGCCCTCGACCGGGAGCGCTTCGACGAGGCTCGTCGCATCTCCTCCTCGATCGTGAAGGAGGCGCCGTCGGTCGCTGCGGCGCGGGAAGTGCTCGGGCTGGCGTCGTACCGCATCGGCTTCTACAAGCCGGCCGTGCGAGAGCTCGAGGCAGCCCAGGAGTTGCGGCCCGATCCCGCCCTCCTGCCGGTGATCGCCGACAGCTACCGGGCTCTCCGGCGTTGGGCCGGGGTCGAGCGCACATGGGCGGCCATCAAGGCCGCGTCGCCCGCCCAGGAGGTCATGGCAGAGGGCCGGATCGTCGCCGCCGGTGCATTGGCGGACCGCGGCGACCTCGCCGGCGCCGTCGAGTTGATGGAGCCGGCCACGAAGCCCCCGAAACGGGTACGGGAGCATCACCTGCGCCAGTGGTACGTGCTCGGCGACCTCCACGACCGCCTGGGCGATGCGCTCGGGGCGAAGCGCTGGTTCGGTGCGGTCGCCGAGCAGGACGCCGAGTTCTCGGATGTCTCCGATCGTCTCCGCATCCTGGGGCGCTGAGCATCGGGGGCACGGCTCCGCGGAGGGCCGCGGCCATTCCAGCGGGCGTGCTGCGCTCTCGAAGCGCGACAGCGCACTCGTTCTCAGGACGTTCGGGAGAGGGCGGGTACGATCGCCGGGTGCCGAGCATGCATTTTCGGGCGGGTGTGGTGGCCGTCGTGGTCGATACGCAGGGTCGGATCATGGCGTTCGAGCGTTCGGACCTGCCGGGGCAGTGGCAGCTCCCACAGGGCGGAATCGACGTCGGTGAGGAACCACGGGCCGCCGCATGGAGGGAGCTCGGCGAGGAGACCGGTCTCGGGCCGGAACAGGTCGAACTCGTCGGGGAGCATCCGCGCTGGACCACCTACGAATGGCCGGTCCGGGTGCGCAGCCGTGGCAAGCGACTCGGTCAGGCCCACCGATGGTTCACCTTCCGCGTGCTCGACGATGCGGTCGAACCAACCCCTGACGGGCACGAGTTCAGGGCCTGGCGTTGGGCCACCAGCGAGTGGCTGATCGAGAACGTGGCCGACTTCCGGCGTGAGTCCTACACCGAGGTGCTCGGCGGGTCAGTGGCACGCCCGTGAGCGACGATCTGTTCAGTTCCGCCGCTGACGAGCAGCGCCGACGGCGGGCTCCTCTTGCTGCGCGCCTGCGCCCACGCACCCTCGACGACGTCGTCGGCCAGGAGCACCTCGTCGGTCCCGATCGGCCCTTGCGGCGCCTCGTCGAATCAGACCGTCTCACCTCGGTGTTGCTGTGGGGACCGCCCGGTACGGGCAAGACCACCCTCGCTCTCGCAGTTGCCGGGTCGACGAGCCGCGCCTTCGAGCAGCTCTCGGCCGTGACCGCGGGCGTGAAGGACGTACGCGAAACGATCGAGCGGGCGCGGCAGCGGCTCGGCGAGCGGGGCCAGGGCACGATCCTCTTCCTGGACGAGATCCACCGGTTCTCGAAGGCGCAACAAGACGCCCTCCTCCCGGCAGTCGAGGATGGGACGCTGACCCTGATCGGGGCGACGACCGAGAACCCCTTCTTCGAGGTGAACCCGCCGCTCCGGAGCCGCTCGACCCTTTTCCGGTTGGACCCCTTGGACGCAGGCGCCGCCCGTCAATTGGTGGAACGTGGGCTCGCCGCCGAGGGCGTCGGTGCGGAGGAGGAAGCGGTCGACCTGCTCGTCGAACGCGCCAACGGGGACGGCCGTCAAGTGCTGACCTCGCTCGAGGTGGCGTGTGCACTGGCGGGCCACACGCGTGTCGCGCTCGAACACGCCGAAGCGGCCCTCCAGACCAGTGCGCTGCGGTACGGCCGTGACGACCACTATGACGTGGTCAGCGCGTTCATCAAGTCGATGCGCGGGTCCGATCCCGACGCTGCGGTGTACTGGCTGGCACGGATGCTCGAGGCGGGCGAGGATGCGCGATTCGTCGCCCGCCGGATGATCATCTTCGCCAGCGAGGATGTCGGTATGGCCGATCCGATGGCCCTCGTGGTGGCGACCTCGGCAGCGCACGCCGTCGAGCACGTCGGCCTGCCCGAGGCGCAGTTGAACCTCTCCCAGGCTGTCATCCACCTGGCGACGGCGCCGAAGAGCAACCGCTCGGCGGTTGCCATCTGGACCGCCCGCGCCGACGTCAGGGAGGGCCTGGTGGGGGAGGTGCCACCTCATCTCCGGGATGCCCACTACTCGGGGGCCGAAGCTCTCGGACACGGGGACGGATACGACTATCCTCACGACCATGACAGGGGATGGGTCGATCAGCAGTACCTCCCCGCCGAGCTGGCGAACCGCCACTGGTACGAGCCCAGCTCCCACGGCGCCGAGGCCGAGGTGTCGGAGCGAATCGGCCGGTTGCGGGGAGAGTCATGACCGCCGGTGAGCTGATCGTCGTCCTCGCAGCCATCCTGCTGTCGCTCGGGTTCACCGCGCTCGTCGTTGCGTTGATGCGTGTCCTCGACGCGATCCGCGACCTGCGTGGCGAGGTGGCCGATCTCCGGGTCGAGACCGCACTCCTCATGGAGGAGCTCATCGCCACCACCGACGAAGCCCGGGAGACCGTGGACGAGGCGCGGACCGACCTCGAACGATTCGACAAGGTGCTCGGTTCGGCCGAGGCGATCGGCGACGCGGTCTCGAACCGTGTCGCCCGCACCGCCTATTCCGCACCGGCCATCAAGGCCGCCGGCGTTGCCCGCGGCACCTCGCGGGCGTGGGCGCGACTGAAGGGCCAGCCGCGTGTACGGACCATCGAACCGAGGGCCAGCCACCAGGTGCTCGACCTCGACGTGCCGCGAGACCGCCGATCTTCGAAACGGAGGCGTAGAGCGTGATGAAGCGAGTCAGCTGGTTCGTGGGCGGAGTCGCCGCCGGCGCCGTCGGAGCGAACTATGCGAAGAAGCGGGTCGTGGCCGCGGCCAACCAGATCGCACCGGCGTCGGTCGCCAAGACTGCGGCGAACCGCGTGCGGGACACGGGGCGCGTGGTCGTCGACGCGGTGCGTGAGGGTCGTCAGGCCATGCACCAACACGAAGACGAGCTCCGGGCACGCCGTGAGGGGCGCCTCACCTCCCTCGACGAGCATGTCGAGCCCGGCGACCAGGTCTACGTCGACGGCGTCCCCGTCGACAGCGGTCGCGTCATCGTGATGCGTCGTCGGTGACCTTCTCCGACCCCGGATCGGTACGTCCGTTCGTCGATCGTCCGGTCACCGACCTGGGTGCGGCGGCTGCCGCAGCGAACACGGCGGCGGCCGAGTGGGGTCTCCCCACGCCCGAGCCATGGCGGATGGGGATGAACGCGATCTTCCGGTCCGGCGATGCCGTGATGCGCGTCGGTCACACCTCCGCCCCGCCCCGGTCGGCACTCGATCTGGCCACGCTTCTCGACGCCCACGACGTGAGGGTCCCACGGCCTCACCCCGTCGCCCCCGTGACGGTGGGCGACCTCACGGTGACCGCCTGGGAGCGTCTCGTGGAACGGGACCAACCGGTGCCCTGGGAGGAGGTCGGGGCGATGGTGGCGAAGGTCCACGCGCTCGACCCGGCGTCCCTCCCCGGCGACTATCCGCTCGCGGACCCCCGTGAACTCAGCTGGTGGGACTTCGACGAGATGCTGGCCGAGTCCCTGGTCGACCTTGACGCCGCGGCTCGTCGAGGCCTCGAGCGGGCGGTCGAGCGACATTCGGACTGGGTGGGATTCACGGGCGCGGAATGTGTGGTCTGTCATGGCGACGTGCATCCCGGCAACGTGATGATGGCCGACGACGGCGCCGTCCTGCTGGACTGGGACCTGATGTGTCTGGCTCCGCCTGGCTGGGACCATGGGCCCCTCATGACGTGGCAGGAGCGTTGGGGCGGCGGGGCGTGGTACGAGCCCTTCGCGGAGGGGTACGGGTGGTCGGGACGGGGCGACCCGTTCACCGAAGCGGTCGCCGAGCTCCGCTTGGTGGCGGCGACACTGATGCGTGTGCGAGCCGGCCGCAGCGGGCCTGACGCCCGTGCCGAAGCCGAGCTGCGTCTGTGCTACTGGCGTGGCGAACCCGGTGCACCGGCCTGGACCGCCCAGTAGGGCCCCGTCAGGCGAAGCGGCGCGTGAGGCGTTGCTTCCAGTTGCTGTAGGGCGGGTACATCACCGACGGATCGGGTCGGGTGGGCTTCACGACGATCCCCTTGTCGTGGCTGAAGAGATCGAACCCCGTCGTGCCGTGGTAGGCCCCCATTCCGCTCGCACCGACGCCGCCGAAGGGGAGCTCCGGGATGGCCGGATGGATCACGGCGTGGTTCACCGTGACGGCACCCGACGAGGTGTGCGCGACGATCCTCTCCTGTGTGCGCTCGTTCGACGTGAACGCATACAGGGCAAGTGGCTTGTCGCGATCGTTGACGAAACGGATCGCCTCGTCGACGTCCTCCACCGAGAGGACGGGCAGGATCGGGCCGAAGATCTCGTCCTGCATCACGGGAGCGTCCGGTTTGACGCCGCACAGGACGGTGGGTGCGAGGTAGTTGGAGTCGCGGTTGCCCGTGCCGCCGGCCGCCGTGGCGTCGTATCCGCCCGCGTCGAGGAGGCCGACGAGACGGTCGTGGTGCCGCGCGTCGACGATGCGGGCGTAGTGTTCGGACTGCTCGGGGTCGTCGCCGTAGAACGTGGTGATCGCGTCGGTCAGGGCGCGGACGAACTCCGCCTCGACGGCCTCCTCGACGAGGACGTAGTCGGGTGCGACACAGGTCTGGCCGGCGTTGAGGAACTTGCCCCACGCGATCCGCTTTGCCGCAACGGGAAGATCGGCGTCGGAGGTGACGATGGCCGGGCTCTTGCCACCGAGCTCGAGGGTCACCGGGGTGAGGTGCTTCGCCGCCGCAGCCATGACGATGCGTCCGACAGTTCCGTTTCCGGTGAAGAAGATGTGGTCGAACCGTTCCTCGAGCAGTGCGCTCGTCTCGTCGACACCGCCGTTGACGACCGCGACGAGACGTTCGTCGAGGTACTTGGGCACGAGTTCTTCGACGAGGGCGTCCACGGAGGGAACCACCTCGGATGGCTTGAGGACGGCGGAGTTGCCGGCTGCGAGCGCCGGCACGAGGGGGCCGAAGAGAAGCTGGACCGGATAGTTCCACGGGGCGATGATGCACACGCTTCCGAGCGGCTCGGGCTGTATCCGTGCGGTGCCGGGACGTAGCGGCAAGGGCATCTTCACGCGCCGGGGCTTGATCCACCTGTCGAGATGGGCGAGTGCATGGTCGATCTCGTTGACCACGAAGGCGATGTCGGCCACGTAGGCCTCCGTGGTCGGCTTCCCGAGGTCGGTGCGCAGCGCTTCGAGCCACAGGTCCTCCTCGTCGAGCAGCATGCGACGCAGTTGTTGCAGCTGACTGATCCGGCTGGCCCGCTCCCGCAGAAGGCCGGCTTCGTATCCGCGACGGACGCGGTCGACGACATCGGGGATCATCTCGATCGAGGTCATCCCGCGATCGTACGTGGCGGGCCCCGGCCCGCCACCCCGCGCTGCGGAGCGATCTGCACGGTGTACAGGCATCCGCGTTCGCTCGGACGGGCCTCGTTAGCGTTCGCGGTTCTGTGAGAGGGGGTTTCGTATGTCCGAGACTGCTGTACAGGAGTCCCCGATGGACTCATCCGATCCCGTTGCGACACCGCAACGGGCTCAACTCGTGTGGGAACTCATCCGGTTCGCTCTCGGGGCGATCGGGATCAGCCTCACCTTCGGCTTCCTCGTGCGACTGGGTGCGATGGCCTGTTCGGTGATGTACGCCTGCGTGTACCTGGCGATCGCCGTGCGGCCGGCGGACAACCTGTTGTGGGACGACCACCTGCTCGGCGCACTGCTCGGCGCGGGACTCATCTCCGGCACTGCCGGCGCGACGCTCGGCCTCGGACCGTGGTGGCGCAAGGTCGTCGACGGGAAGCCCCTGCTCGACTGATCCCGGGGACGTCGCACAGTGCACGACCGGCTGGGGCCGCTCGCTGATCGGCTCGAGGCCATCAACGAGGAACTCGACGAGATGATGTTCGACCTGCTGCGCGAGGCCAGCGCCGCGGGGGCGACCGAGCGGCCGCGGGCCGACACGCGGCTCTCGCGAGCACGACGCTCCATCGACAAGGCGGCCCATCTTCTCCGCCAGCTCGACGAGGAGGGCTGACCGGGCGTCAGGAGGGGAGCGAACGAATCAGTTCCAGCAAGTCGGCGTAGCCGCGCCTGGTGAAACGGAAGGCGATGCGATCCAGCTCCAGGTGGTCGTGATCGCGCTCCTCGACGCGATGCGGGTCGGCGGCGTGGATCGAACCGGTGGCCACGAGGTGCCCGAACCGCTCGTTCAGTTCGTCCAGTTGATCCGCGGTCGGTGCGCGCCGCATCCGGATCACCAGGGTCTCCCCGATGAAGCGGATCGAGTGGTAGTTGGCGTAGAACCCCTCGATCGTGTGACAGGCTTCCCCGATCGAGTCGGTCACGGTGTAGAGCGAGGTGTCGCCTTCGGCCACGAGGCCGCGTCGTACCAGTTGTGCCCGAACGAAGTCGTCGACGCTCTGCCAGTACGGGTCACCGGGCACGTCGAGCAGCACGATCGGCACCGGCACGCCCTTCCCGGTCTGGGTCAGCGTGAGCAACTCGAACATCTCGTCGAGCGTCCCGAAGCCGCCGGGCAGGCACACGAACGCCGCCGACTCCTTGATGAGCATCAGCTTCCGTGTGAAGAAGTACTTCATCGAGACGTGCTTGTCGTCATCGGCGATGATCGAGTTGGCGCCCTGTTCGAACGGCAGGCGGATCGAGACCCCGATCGAGTTCTCCCGGCCGGCGCCGATCATGCCCGCTTCCATGATCCCGGGCCCGGCACCGGTGACGGTCATCCATCCCCGCTCGGCGAGGTCGGCAGCGAGAAGGCGCGCCTGCTCGTAGCTGGGATCGTCGGCCGTGGTGCGAGCCGAACCGAAGATCGACACCTTGCGCTGCTGCCGATAGCCGGAGAAGACGGAGTAGGCATCGCGCATCTCCGCCAGTGCCGCAGTCGCGATCTTCAGGTCGAGCGTGTCAGGCTGGTCGGCGATGAGCCCCAGCGCTTCGGAAACAAGTTCTTCCGCAAGTCGAACATTCTCGGAAACTCCCAGCTCTGCGACGATCGACGCGGCCCGGGAGGGTTCGTCTGCCGGTACATCTGAGGTCATGCAACCCGCACACTACGGCTCCCGCCGGCAGGGCGCAGTTCTGGGTCTCGTCGCCACCTTCGCCGGCCTGGCCGCCGCCGAGTTGGTGACGGGCCTCGTCCGTGACACCGCCTCGCCGGTGGTGCCGGTCGGGCAAGTGGTGATCGACTGGGTGCCGACGTCGGTGAAGGACTGGGCGATCGACACCTTCGGCACGGCGGACAAGGTGGTGCTCATCGCCGGTGCCCTCGTCGTGATCCTCGGCGTCGGGGTGCTCGTCGGGACTCTGATGATGCGCGGGATGCGCGCGACGGCGTTTCTCCTGACCGGTGCGGTCGGGGTCATCGGCGCGTTCGCGGTGATCATCCGCCCGGACCCGACGTTCGTGAAACTGCTCCCCACGATCATCGGGACGGCGGTGTCGATCGGTGTCCTCTGGTGGCTGGGTCCGCGTCGGAGAGTCGCCGAAGCGGGTGGGAAGCAGATGATCGGCCTCGACCGGCGCCAGTTCCTGACCGGGTCGATCACGGTCGGAGGAGTGGCGGTGTTCGCCGGCGGTCTCGGACGCATGATGCACGAACGCTTCGAGATCAGCGGTGAGCGAGCCGCCCTGCAGTTGCCGGAGGCCACGGACGCACCGCCGACACTGCCGGCGCGCACCGAGTTGGGCGTGGAGGGGATCCAGTCGTTCGTCGTGCCGACCGACGACTTCTACCGGATCGACACTGCGCTGGTCGTGCCGCAGGTCCAGCGGGACAGTTGGAGCCTGAAGATCTCCGGCCTCGTCGACAACGACGTCGAACTGACCTATGACGACCTTCTCGACATGCCGCAGGTCGAGCGCTACATCACCCTCTCGTGCGTCTCCAACGAAGTGGGCGGCGACCTGGTCGGCAACGCACTGTGGCAGGGAGTGCTGCTGAAGCCGATCCTCGAGCGGGCAGGCCTTCGGGACGGGGCCGAGCAGGTCGTCAGCCGGTCGGTCGACGGTTGGACCTGTGGCACTCCCACCGACGTGATCATGGACGGACGGGACGCCATGCTCGCGATCGCGATGAACGGCGAGCCGCTGCCGGCCCGTCACGGCTACCCGGTCCGGATGGTCGTGCCCGGACTCTACGGCTATGTCTCGGCCACCAAGTGGGTCACCGACATCCGCCTCACCCGCTGGGAGGACTTCGACGCCTACTGGGTTCCCAGGGGCTGGTCGAAGGAGGGGCCCGTCAAGACCATGGCCCGCATCGACACGCCGCGCAGCGGCCGGCGCGTCGACGGTCGGGTGCCGATCGGAGGGGTCGCCTGGGCGGTCCATCGAGGGATCTCCCGGGTCCAGGTCAGGGTCGACGAGGGCGAGTGGCTGGAGGCCGAACTGGGGACTGCCCCGTCGACCGACACCTGGGTGCAATGGGTCCACTACTGGGATGCCGAGCCGGGGACCCACACCGTGCAGGTCCGCGCCGTCGACGGCGACGGTGTGCCCCAGCCCGAGGAACCGGCCCCGGTCGCCCCGGACGGCGCGCAGGGCTACCACCGCATCACGCTGAAGGTGTAGCGCGGCGCGGGGAGACGGGCGGGCTGCGTGCCGGAACGACGGCCGGGGATCGGTCCGGCCGCGTCGGTGGAGACCGCGACCTAGTGCCGTGGCCACGATCCTTGTCGGCCTGGGCAGCATCGTGACCTGGTGTGATGAAGTAGGCGACCCGCGCGAACGTTTGTGGTCAGAGCACTAGAGTTCCGAGGTCTTCGTCTCGAGCGCGTCGATCAGCTCGACGAACGCCTTCTCGAAGCTGGCCACGCCCTCTCGCTCGAGCTGCGCGGCGACGTCGTCCATGTCGACGCCGACCTCTGCCAGTGCGGTCCAGATCGCACGGGCATCATCGACCGCAGCATCGACCCGCCGGGCGAGCGTGCCGTGGTGGTCGAACGCCTCGAGGGTCTCGTCGGGAAGGGTGTTGACCGTGTCGGGGCCGATCAACTCGTCGACGTACAGAGTGTCCGGGTAGGCCGGGTTCTTGGTCGAGGTGGAGGCCCACAGCGGACGCTGCACCTTGGCGCCTCGGGCGGCAAGTGCCTCCCATCGGGGACCGGAGAAGGTTTCCTGGAACAGCTGATAGGCGAGCTTGCCCTGGGCCACGGCGGCCGTCCCGCGCAGCGCCAACGCCTGCTCGGTGCCGATCGCCTCGAGACGGCGATCGACCTCGGTGTCGACGCGGCTGATGAAGAAGCTGGCGACGCTGGCGACGCCGGAGAGAGCGGCAGCGGGGTTCTGTGCCAGCCGCTCGAGGCCGGCGATGTATGCCTCCATCACCTGGGTGTAGCGGTCCAAGCTGAAGATGAGCGTGACGTTGACGTTGCGCCCCTCGGCGATCATCTGCTCGATGGGCGCGAGGCCCTCGGCGGTGCCGGGGATCTTCACCATCAGGTTGGCGCGGTCGATCCGCTCGTGGAGTTCTCGTGCTGCGGTCTCGGTGCCGGGACCGTCGTGGGCGAGTCCGGGGTCGACCTCGACGCTGACGTAGCCGTCGACGCCGTCCGACTCGTCGTAGACGGAGGAGAACACGTGACAGGCCCCGTGGATGTCGCGGATGACCATCGACCAGTACCCGTCGGTGACGGAACTCCCGGCCTGTGTCAGTTCGGAGAACTGCTCGTCGTACTCGGCTGATCCCTGGATGGCCTTCTGGAAGATCGACGGATTCGAGGTGAGACCGCGGATGCCACGGTCGCGCAGCTCCTCGAGCCGGCCGGAGGTGATGTACCCACGGCGGAGGTTGTCGAGCCAGGGGCTCTGGGCCTCCTCGACGTGGAGGGAAGTGAGGCGGTTGGCCGCCGCGGAGTCGGTGGTCATGAGTGGTCTTTCACTTGATCAGGGCAGAGGCCCGTTCGACGACGTGGTCGGCGTTGATGCCGAGCTTCTCCATCGCGAGGGCACCGGGTGCGCTGGCGCCGAACCGATCGATGCCGATGCTGTCGTCGGCCCAACGCTGCCAGCCGAACGTGGTGGCGGCCTCGACGGACAGGACGGGCACGCCCGGGGGCAGCACTTCATCCTGTTCGGCCTGGGAGCGGCGGGCGAATCGATCCCAACTCGGCATGGAGACCACCCGGGTGGCGATCCCCTCATGGGCGAGAGTGGCCGCAGCATCGAGGCAGAGGGCCACCTCACTACCCGTGGCGAGGAGCACCACGGCCGGGTCGGCCACGTCGTTCACCGGCGCGGCGCCGAGGTGTACGGCAGAACCGTCGGTGGTGACAGCGATGTTCTGACGGGAGAGCACCAGCGCGGTCGGCTCCTTGCACTCGACGGCATCGAGCCAGGCATGCACGGTCTCGTTGGCGTCGGCCGGACGAACGACGTGCAGCCCCGGAATCGCACGCAGGGCGGCCAGGTGTTCCACCGGTTGATGGGTCGGGCCGTCCTCGCCGACGCCGACCGAGTCGTGGGTGAACACGAACACGGCGGGAGCCTGGGAGAGCGCAGCGAGGCGGAGCGCGGGGCGCATGTAGTCGGAGAAGACGAAGAAGGTGCCACCGACCGGGATGGTGCCGCCGTGGAGTGCCATCCCGACGAGGGCGCATCCCATTGCGTGCTCACGGATGCCGTAGTGGAACTGCCGTCCCGCCGGGTTGTCGGCGGTGTGCGTCTCGAACCCCTCGACTCTCGTTCCGTTGCTCCCGGTGAGGTCGGCCGAGCCGGTGAGGAGGCCGGGCAGGTGGTCGGCGGTGGCCTGGAGAGCGTGCTGGATTGCGACGCGGGTGGCGAGCGAGTCGCCGATGTCGTAGGCGGGGATCCCGGTGTTCCACCCGTCGGTTCCGCCGTGGGTGCAGGCCGCGTTCCACTCCGGAGACGACAGGACGTCACCGGCGGTCTCGAGCCATGCGTTTCTCGCCTCGAGGCCCTTCTGACGGGAGTGCAGGCGGTACGCATCGACCAACTCGCGGGGCGCCCAGAAGGGCTCGTCGGGGATCCCCATCGCTTCTTTGGTGCGCGTGACGTCGTCGGCCTTGAACGGGTTGCCGTGCGCAGCGTGGGTGTCGACGTGGTCAGGGGACGGGTACCCGATGTGGGTCTGCAGGACGATCAGGGTCGGCTGCCGGGTCTGCTTCGAGGCGAGGAGCGCACGCTCCATCTCGTCGAGGTCGTCGCCGGTCTCGCCCAATTCGACGACGTCCCAGCCGTACGCACGGAAGCGGGCCGGCACGTCGTCGCTCGTGGAGAGTGCGGTCGAGCCGTCGATGGTGATCTTGTTGTCGTCGAAGACGACCGTGAGGTTGCCGAGACCGAGATGACCGGCAAGGGAGGCGGCCTCGTGGCTGATCCCCTCCATGAGACAGCCATCGCCGGCGACCACCCACGTGTGGTGGTCGACGCTGCCCGGGCCGAACCGCGCCCTGAGGTTGCGCTCCGCGATGGCCATGCCGACGGCGTTGGCGAAACCCTGACCGAGCGGGCCGGTGGTGACCTCGACGCCCGCGGTGTGGCCTGCCTCGGGGTGGCCGGGGGTCGCCGACTCCCATTGCCGGAATTCCTTCAGGTCGTCGAGTTCGAGGCCGTACCCGTTGAGGTAGAGCAGCGCGTACTGCAGGATCGACGCGTGGCCGTTCGAGAGGATGAAACGGTCACGGTCGGGCCACGACGGGTCGGAGGGGTCATGGCGCATGACCCGGCTGTAGAGCACGTGTCCGAGCGGTGCGAGCGACATCGCCGTCCCCTGGTGACCGCTGTTGGCGGCGAGGGGGCCGTCCATGGCCAGACCACGGATCAGCGAGACGGCGTGGGAATCCTGTTCAGCGGTCAGCGGCACGTGGTCGAAGGGTACTGCAACCGTGTTTGATCCACCGACGCAGAAGTGCAGCTGATCGCCGTCGGGAGGTGATCACTCGACGGGCGGCAGCAACGTGAAGGGCACCGGGTGCCAGGGGCCGTGGTCGACGCGGCAGTGAGCGAACACCTGGCCGTAGTCGGGGAAGTCGAGTTCCCCGCGCACGAGGCGGTACGTGAACTTCCCCGGCTCGACGGTGAACGGGCTCACGTTCCGGGCGACCTGCTCGCTCTCGTCGTCGATGCCGCGCCGGAAGATGACCTCGAAGACGCCATTGCCGGACTCGCCCTCCGGGCAGTGGATCAAGGCCACCAGATGGGGGGTGACGGTGACCGGTGCCGGGGAGGGCGCTGCCTGCGAGAACATCACACCGGTCATGTCGATGCGTGTCGACGGCCCGGGCGCCTGGCGCATCTCGAAGTTCTCGACGAACAGGGCGGAGACGATCTGCATCGGCGGCAGGGTACCGGCGAAGTCCGACCGGGGTGGAGGAACCGGCCCTGTGGGGATGCTCTCCTCCTGATCCGCCCTGGGCGAGAGGTCAGGGCTCGAGCCGGAAACGGATGCGACGATTGCGCTTGCCCTTGTTCTCGATCTTGCCGATCCGGAACGCAGGTGACTGGGCGGTGTTCGACAGATGCGTTCCTCCGCAGGCCTGACGGTCGACACCTTCGACCTCGATCAGGCGCAGGCGTCCGTCGGGGGTGGGCGGGGGAGCGACCGACAATGACCGAACGAGGCCGGCGGTGGAGGAGGCCGCCGACGCGTCGACGTAGACCGACCTCACCTCGATGCCCCGGGAGATGACCTCGTTCACCGGCCCTTCGAGGGCACGCAGGCGGTCGTTGTCGATGGCCGTCAGATCGAAGTCCATTCGCCCGGTGCCGTCGCCGTTGATCTGGGCTCCTGTCACGAGGGAGCCCTCGAACTCGTCGAACACGAGGGCGTTCAGAACATGGCTCATCGTGTGGAGCGAGGCGACGCGGGCCCGACGCTCACGGTCGACGAACACCTCGACCTCGCCGCTGACCTCGAGGTCCGGGTCGGCGAGTAGGTGCCACCAGGTCTCGCCGTCGACCTCGATTCCGGTGACCTCCACCTCACCGCCGGCATGAACGATCCGCCCACTGTCGCTCACCTGTCCGCCACCTCCTGGGTGGAACGCCGAACGGGACAGGGCCACGGCGCCACGGCGGGTGATCACCACCGACGCGTCGTGCTCCATGAGGTCGGGCTCTTCGTGACACAGGTAGATCGCCATCGCCGTCATGGTGGCAGACGACCGGTGGTCGGGCTCAGATCCAGTGAGCGGGGACACGAACGATGACCCGGTAGGTGCCCTCCACGGGGACGGGACCGAACGTGCGGGAGTCTGCGAGGGTGGCGGCGCGGTTGTCGGAGAGCACCGTCATCGTGCCGTCGGGATGGACGGCCTCGACCCTCTTGACGAGCCAGAATCCCGGCCGGTCCGGATGCTCGAAGCAGCGGATCTGGCCTGACCCGGCCCACCGCCAGGGGACGGCGAGCAACCCGGCACCGTGGCTGAGCGCCGGCTCCATCGAACGGTCGGCCACCAGGAATCGGCGGGGGAGCAGGTGTGAACGACACCACTTCCACCAGGTCACGGGTGGAGTGTATGGTCGGCGCCAACAACGGTCCCTTCCCCGATCATCTACTCAAGGAGTGTCATGCTTCGTTCGCTGTTCTCTTCGGCCACTGTCGCCCACGCCCACTGCGACCTGTACTGCGGTGTCTACGACCCCGCCCAGGCGAAGATCGAAGCGCTCTCCTGCGTGAAGACGGCGCAGAAGTACCACGACTCCGACGACGAGGCCTTCCGTACCCGCTGCGTGTTCATCAAGGAGCAGCGCGCCGAGGAGACCAAGCACCACCTCATGGTGCTGTGGGCCGACTTCTTCGGCCCGGACCACTTCGCCGAGTTCCCGCAGCTCCACGAGCTGTTCTGGAAGGCCGTCCACCAGGCCGGTGAGGCGAAGAAGTCGATGGATCCCGCGGTCGGCGAGCAGCTCGTCGCCTACATCGACGAGATCGCCGAGATCTTCTGGTCGACCGAGAAGGCCAAGGGCATGGGGGTGTACCCGCCGTCCTGATCGTGCGGGTGGTGCGGCGACGGGCGCAGTAGCGTTCGTCCTCGCATGACGAGCGAGCAACTGCCGGTCGACGTGGTCGACATCGCGGCCGACTCCGTTCGGACGAAACGGGACGAGATCCTCGACGCGGCGCTCACCTGCTTCGCCCACACGGGGTACAGCGCGACGTCACTCAACGACATCGCAGCCGAGGTCGGCATCCGCCGCCAGAGTCTCCTGCACCACTTCCCGTCGAAGG
>CBFCWZ010000047.1:0-15747 GCA_965601935.1 uncultured Ilumatobacteraceae bacterium | reverse complement strand
CGAGCTCGACCACCACCAGCACGACCACCACGACGACCACGACCACCACCAGCACGACCACCACGGTGGCGCCGCCCGCGACGGTGCTGCGCCAGCCGCTCACCGGTGTGCCCGTCGAGCAGAAGTCGGATCTGATCGAACGTGCGGCCCTGGTGGTGAAGATCGACAACCACGCTTCGGCCCGTTCCAACCAGAATGGCCTCGCGGTCGCCGACGTCGTGTTCGAAGAGATCGTCGAAGGGTCACTCACCCGTTTCGCGGCGGTGTTCCACACCAACGACTCCGACCCCGTGGGTCCGATCCGTTCCGGTCGCACCCAGGATGTGTTCCTGTTCGAGTCGTTCAACCAACCGCTGTTCGCGTGGTCCGGGGGGAATCCGGGTGTGACGCAGGCGATTGCCGAGTCGTCGCTCACCGACCTCAACTGGCAGACCCACGCCGGCGACTACTACCGCGGTCCCGGCGTGGCGCCGCACAACCTGTACAGCAGTACCCAGCGGCTGTGGGCTCTCACACCATCCGGCCACCCGGGCGCACCCGACCAGCAGTACGAGTACGTGGAGCCCGGCGACGAGTTCGAGGGTGAACGCGACGTCGGTCGTGTCGACGTGCAGGTCGGTGGCATCGCTGTCGACTGGGACTGGAACGAGGAGCGCGGCCAGTTCGAACGGAGTCAGCGCGGCGCGCCCCACAACGACAAGACGTTCGGTCGCATCGGGGCCACCAACGTCGTCGTCATGGGTGTCGAGTACAAGCCCAGCGCGGTCGACGCCAGAAGCCCGGAAGCTCAGACCGTCGGCCAAGGACCGCTCGTCGTGTTCAGCGACGGTCAGCTGATCGAAGGCACCTGGTGGCGCCCGGACGTCAATCGACCGATCGGGTTCTTCGACAGCAACAAGGAATCTCTCCTGCTCACGCCCGGGAACACGTGGATCGAGTTGGCCGAGGTGCCGGGAACCCCCGACCCGGCGCAGGTGGTCGGTGACCCCGGTGCCGAATGGGGTGGAATCCCGATGACGGTCGACTCCCCGTCCTGATTCGGATCAGACCTGGCATCGGGACCACCATGAATCGGGTGCCCCGTTGTGTCCGTCCGAAAGTACGATGGAACCATGAGTGAAGGTCGTCAGACCGGGACATTCCCCGTCAAGCGGGGCCTGGCGGAAATGATGAAGGGCGGCGTCATCATGGATGTCGTCACGCCCGAGCAGGCCAAGGTCGCCGAAGATGCGGGCGCGTGTGCAGTGATGGCGCTCGAGCGCGTTCCCGCCGACATCCGCCGTGACGGGGGAGTGGCTCGGATGAGCGACCCCGTCATGATCGAGGGCATCAAGGATGCCGTCTCGATCCCCGTCATGGCGAAGGTGAGGATCGGCCACTTCGTCGAGGCCCAGATCCTGCAGGCCCTCGGCGTCGACTTCGTCGACGAGTCCGAAGTGCTCACCCCGGCCGACGAGGCCCACCACGTCGACAAGTGGGCCTTCGAGGTTCCGTTCGTCTGCGGTGCCACCAACCTGGGTGAAGCGCTGCGTCGCATCTCCGAGGGGGCGGCGATGATCCGCTCGAAGGGCGAGGCGGGCACCGGCAACGTCGTCGAAGCAGTGCGCCACCTGCGCTCGATCACGGGCGACATGAGGAAGATCACGCAGGCAGACAACGCCGAACTGTTCGACTGGGCGAAGAGCCTGCAGGCGCCTCTCCCGCTGGTCCAGGAAATCGCCGAGACCGGGCAGCTTCCCGTCCCGTTGTTCTGCGCGGGCGGCCTCGCCACTCCGGCCGACGCGGCCATGGCGATGCAGCTCGGGGCCCAGGCGGTGTTCGTCGGGTCCGGCATCTTCAAGTCCGACGACCCGTCGCCACGGGCGAAGGCCATCGTCGAAGCCACCACCCACTTCGGCGACGCCGACATCCTGGCCAAGGTGAGCAGTGGGCTCGGTGCCCCGATGACGGGCATCGAGATGGACGAGGTCAATCAGCGGTATGCCGATCGGGGCTGGTGACGAAACCACCCTGTCCGCCCGCCCGCGGGTGGGCGTGCTCGCTCTCCAGGGAGCATTCGCCACGCACTGTGAGCGGCTGGAGTCGCTCGGCGTCGAGGCCCCGACCGTCCGCACACCCGCCGACCTGACACGCTGCGATGCCCTCGTCCTGCCCGGTGGCGAGAGCACCACGATGTCGCGGCTGCTCACCACGAGCGGGCTGTTCGATGCGCTGAAGACACGTCTCGCCGACGGCATGCCCACGTTCGGGACGTGTGCCGGCCTGATCCTGCTGTCCACCCAGGTCCTCGGCGCTCGCCCCGATCAGCGCTCGTTCGACCGCATCGATCTCACCACCCGTCGGAACGGCTACGGCCGCCAGCTCGACAGCTTCGAGGCCGAGCTCGACGTGACGGGGCTCGACGCTCCGTTCCACGCAGTGTTCATCCGGGCCCCTCTCGTCGAGCGGGTGGGAGCCGACGTCGAGGTGCTGGCCGAGCACGAAGGGGTCCCTGTCCTGCTCAAGGACGGAACCTGTACGGTGGCAGCGTTCCATCCCGAGCTCACCGCCGACGCGCGGCTGCACGAGATGTTCATCAGCCAACTGCCCGGCGCGGGTGCGCCGAGGACCTGACACGGAGAGTCACATGTCCGGCCATTCCAAGTGGGCGACGATCAAGCACAAGAAGGGCGCCGCCGACAAGGCGCGGGGCAAGCTGTTCGCCAAGCTGGCCCGCCAGATCGAGGTGGCCGCGAAGGGCGGCGGCGACATCGACGCCAACCCCACATTGCGGACGGCGGTCCAGAAGGCCAAAGCCGCCCGCATGACCAACGACGCCATCGACCGTGCGGTGAAGCGCGGCACCGGCGAGTCCGACGGCGGTACCTACGAGAGCATCATGTACGAGGGGTACGCCCCAGGGGGCGTGGCGCTGCTCATCGACGTGCTCACGGACAACCGCAACCGGGTAGGAGCGGAGATCCGCAACGTGTTCACCAAGCTGGGTGGCTCGATGGCCGAGCCGGGCTCGGTGAGCTGGCAGTTCGCGCGCAAGGGCATCATCGTCACTGCCGAAGGAGTCGGCGAGGACGAGGTGATGATGGCGGCACTCGAGGCAGGCGCCGACGACGTCGTCGCCGAAGGTGAGAACTTCCGCGTCACCACCGATGCCTCCTCGGTGTTCGAGGTGAAAGAGGCGCTCGACGCCGTCGGCATCGAGTCCATCTCCGCCGACGCGCCACTCGTGTCCGACAACGTGGTTCCCGTCACCGACCCCGGCGATGCCAAGTCGATCCTGCGGATCATCGAAGCCCTCGAGGACAACGACGACGTCCAGGACGTCTACTCGAACTTCGACATCAGCGACGAGCTGATGGAGTCCGCCACGGCATGAGCGGGCCCGGGGTCGACGATCCAGCTCCCGACTTCACTCTCCCGGGAACCGGCGGCCGTGAGTACTCGCTGTCGGAGTACGCCGGCCAGCCGGTGCTGCTCGTGTTCTACCCGGGCGATGACTCGCCGGTGTGCACGCGTCAGCTCACGAGCTACAGCGCCGATCTCGCCCAGTTCAACGATCTCGGCGCACAGGTGCTCGGTGTCTCACCACAGGACGTCGAGAGCCACGAGATGTTCGCCGAGCGCCACGGGCTCGGATTCCCGCTGTTGGCCGATACCGACAAGGCCGTGGCGGGTCTCTACGGAACGCTCGGTCCCATCGGGTTTCCCCGTCGCAGCTGTTTCATCATCGATGCGGAGGGGACCGTACGTTACGCCCACCGGGCCATCGCGGGGCTCACGTTCCGGCCCGCCGGCGAACTCCTCGCCGAACTCGGGAAAGTCATCTGAGGTTCCCCCACCATCCCCGCTGCGGGGTCTACGCTACGAACCTGTGTTCGCACCCTTGCGCGTCCTCGGAATCGACCCCGGTCTGACGCGCTGCGGCTACGCCATCGTCGACGGATCCGGCCCCACCAAGGCGTCCGCGGTCTCCCTCGGCGTCATCCGCACTCCCGCGTCCGATCCGCTACCGACACGCCTCGCCACACTGCGTCTCGAGTTCGAGTCGCTGATCCGCGAGTTCGCTCCCCAGGTGGTGGCTGTCGAGCAAGTGTTCTTCCAGGTCAACGTGCGTACCGCCATGAGTACCGGCCAAGCCAGCGGCCTCGCTCTCGCCGAGGCCTCGTTGGCCGGGTGCGAGGTCGTCCAGTACACGCCCAACCAGGTGAAGGACACCGTCGCCGGGTGGGGCGGCGCCGACAAGGCCCAGGTGCAGAAGATGGTCCAACTCCGGCTCGGACTCGCAACCGTCCCCAAGCCCGCCGATGCGGCCGACGCCGCTGCACTGGCGCTCTGCCATCTCGCTGTGGCCCCGATGGGCAGGCGGATCAGCGAGGCGGCGCGATGATCGGCTCCCTCCGCGGCGAGATCCTCGAACGTGACCTCTCGGGGTCGGTGCTGCTCGAGGTGCAGGGCGTCGGATACGTCGTGGCGGTGACCGAACGCACCCTGGCCGAGCTGGAGCCCGGCACCCCGGCGTTCCTGTACGTCCACCATCACATCCGCGAGGACGCCCAGACCCTCTTCGGTTTCACCAGCCGCGACGAGCGCTCCACCTTCCAGACCCTCATCGCCACGCACGGTGTGGGTCCCACGATGGCGCTCGCGGTGCTGGCGACCCACCCACCGGCGGCGCTCGTCGACGTGGTCGCCGCCAACGACATCGCTGCGCTCACTCTCGTTCCCGGTGTGGGAAAGAAGACCGCCGAGCGGCTCATCGTGGAGTTGAAGAGCCGGCTTTCGGTTCCCGTCCTCGACGACGGGCCGGTCGAGGGGTCGGCCTCCCCGGTCGCGGCCGTCCGTGAAGCACTGTCCGGCCTGGGCTACGGCGCCGAGGAAATCCGCGATGTGCTGCGCGACCTGCCGGCCGACACCGACACCGAAACACTGTTGCGCGATGCACTGACGACATTGGGAGCGAAACGTGCGTGACGAGTTCCTCGATCCGGGCGCCAACGACTCCGTCGAGGCCGAGGTCGACGCCGGCCTGCGGCCGAGCGTGTTGGCCGAGTTCGTCGGTCAGCGTGAGCTGAAGGAACACCTCTCGATCGTGCTCGAGGCAGCCCGCAAACGTTCTCAAGCGGTCGATCACCTCTTGTTCGCGGGTCCTCCCGGCCTGGGCAAGACGACGTTGTCCAGCATCGTTGCCGCCGAGATGGGCGTGCAGCTCCACGTCACGTCGGGTCCGGCGCTCGAGCGGGCAGGCGACCTGGCGGCAATCCTGACCAAGCTCGAAGAGGGCGATGTCCTCTTCATCGACGAGATCCACCGGCTCTCCCGCGCAGTCGAGGAGATCCTCTACCCGGCGATGGAGGACTTCCAGCTCGACATCGTCGTGGGGAAGGGTCCGGCCGCGTCGAGCATCCGGCTGACCATGCCGCCGTTCACCCTCGTGGGCGCAACCACCCGCACCGGCATGATCACCGGCCCCCTGCGCGACCGCTTCGGGTTGGTGGCCCGGCTCGACTACTACGACTCCGATGAACTGCGGGCCATCGTCGAACGGGCGGCGGGCATTCTCGATGTGTCGATCGACACCGAGGGGGCGGGGGAGATCGCCCGTCGCTCGCGGGGGACGCCGCGCATCGCCAATCGACTGCTGCGGCGGGTGCGCGACTACGCCGAGGTGCGGGCCCAGGGCGACATCAGCTCCGACGTGGCCCGCGCCGGGTTGGCGTTGTTCGGCGTCGACGACCGGGGCCTCGACAAGGTCGACCGCACCCTGCTGGCGAACCTGTGTGGCCAGTTCCAGGGTGGCCCGGTGGGCCTGTCGACGTTGGCCATCAGCGTGGGGGAGCAGCCCGACACCGTCGAGGACGTCTACGAACCCTTCCTCATCATGCAGGGCATGCTCGCCCGCACACCACGGGGCCGTATCGCACTCGCTGCGGCCTACGACCACATGGGTCTCACCGCGCCGGCCGACGTCGTGGCCGGCACCCTGTTCGATTGACGCGGCCGCCGCGTCACCACTGCCGTGGAACTCGCCGAATTCGACTACCACCTTCCGCCCGAGCGGATCGCCCAGATCCCGCTCGAGCCGCGCGATTCGGCCCGTCTCCTCGTCGATCGGGGCGGACGACCACCGGACCATCGCCACGTGACGGATCTACCGGAGTTGCTCCAGCCTGGCGATCTCCTCGTCGTCAACGAGACCAAGGTGGTTCCCGCTCGACTCCGATTGCACCGGGAGACGGGGGGAGCGGTCGAGGTGCTCCTGCTCGAGTCCAACGACGGAGCGCGTCGTCACTGGGAAGCGCTCGTGCGCCCCGGAAAAAGGCTGCGGGTCGGCGAGGTGCTGTTCGACGGTGCCGACCCGATGCTGGAGATGGGGGAGCGGACCGTGGCCGGCGACACGTTCCACGTGGAGTTGCTCGGGAGCGCCGACCCGATGGCAACTCTCGACGAGCACGGTGAGATGCCACTGCCGCCGTACATCACCGAGCGCCTCTCCGACGCCGACCGCTACCAGACCGTGTATGCCCGGGAGCCGGGATCGGCCGCCGCCCCCACGGCCGGTCTGCACTTCACGCCCGACTTGCTGGCCCGGCTCGACGAACGCGGCATTCGCCGGGCGACGGTCGAACTCCACGTCGGTCTCGACACGTTCCAGCCGATCAGCACCGACGACCCCCTCCAGCACCCGATGCACAGCGAGGCCTACCGAGTTCCGCCCGCGACGTGGGACGCCTGTCAGAGGGCGTCTCGCGTGGTCGCGGTCGGCACCACGTCGGTGCGGGCCCTCGAGTCGGCCGCTGCGTTCGAGCGGCTCTCCGGTCGCACCGAGTTGTTCATCCATCGGGGCTTCGAGTGGAAGGTGGTCGACGCCCTCATGACGAACTTCCACCTCCCGACGACGACTCTGCTGATGATGATCGACGCCTTCGTCGGCCCGCGCTGGCGTCGCCTCTACGATGTCGCACTCCAGGAGGACTACCGGTTCCTCAGCTTCGGCGACGCGATGTTGCTGGACCGACATGCGTGAGGGAGGACCACTGCTTCTCCGGCGCTGCTTGGGCGACGCCGTGTTGCTGGAACGGCAGGTCTGAGACGCGGTTCTGCTGCTCCGGCGCTGCCATGTTGCTGGAACGCGGTGGGACATAGGTCCCTGTGGATCGGGGAGTCATTCCTCCACACTCGGAGATGACCCCTACCGACCAGTAGGTAGACGACGGAGGCCCTCATGTGGGTACTGGAGAACTCGATGCCCGAACCGAACGGGACCAGGGTGCAATGAGCGAGAGCAACACCCTCAGCGCGACACCCGATTCGGCGCAACGCCCCACCGGGCTGCGTCCTGTGATGGCCGTGATCCCGCCTCACTGCTACGAGCGATCGACCGCGCGCGGTCTCGGCATTCTCGCTCGCGATCTGCTCCTGTACGTCGCCGCCCTGGTCGGCCTCGTGCTGTTCGACGGAGTGCTCGTCACGATCGCACTCTGGCTGGTGGCCGGGCTCGCGGTCGCAGCGCTCTTCGTGGTCGGCCACGATGCCGCCCATGGGGCGCTGTTCGACTCGGCGCGTCTCAATGCCGCCGTCGGCCGGATCGCGATGCTGCCCTCCTTGCATGCCACGGAACTCTGGATCTTCGGTCACAACCGGGTGCACCACGGCCACACACTGCGTCAGGGCATGGACTTCGTCTGGCACCCGCTCACCATCGAGGAGTACCGGACGATGGGGCGACTCGGCCGCCTCCGGCATCGATTCGAATGGGGACCCTTCGGCGCCGGCGCCTACTACCTGCGGGAGGTGTGGTGGAACAAGATGGTTCGCTTCACACCGCCATCACGGTCCCGTCGGGCGATGCGGCGCGACCAGTTGCTCGTGGCGGCCTTCGTGTTCGGCACGCTGCTCGCGGCCGTGCTGGCCGGCGGGACCGACGGCATCTGGACGTGGGCCAGGCTGGTCGTGGTCCCGTTCCTGATCTTCTGCCAGCTCATCGGCTGGGTCGTCCACGTCCACCACATCAGCCCCGACATCCGGTGGTGGCCGCGGCGGGAGTGGAACCGCTTCCGGGGCCAGGTCGAGGGCACCACTGTCTTGTGGGGACCCCCGGGCTGGGACCTGTTCTTCCACTGGATCATGGTCCACCTCCCGCACCATGTGGACATGCGGATCCCCTGCTACCGGCTCCCGGAGGCCGCACTGGCGATCGCCGAGGAGTATCCGGACGAGGTGATCCAACGCAGGATCAGCCCTCTCGACTACTGGCGCTCGACCCGCGCCTGCAAGCTCCACGACTTCGAGACAGGCACCTGGCACCGGTACCCGTAGGAGCGCGGTGTTCCCGTAAGAGAGCGGTGTACCCGTAGCCTGCGGGCCGTGACCCCGGCGCAGTTCTCCACCGATGCGGTCGACGGGGTGGCTCGTGCCGGGACGGTGGTACTCGGTCCCGGTCGTCGGTACACCACGCCCCTGTTCATGCCGGTCGGGACCCGGGCGGCGATCAAGTACCTCAGCGCGGCGGACTACGAGCGGCTGGGTGCCCAGATCGTGCTCGGGAACACCTACCACCTCATGCTGCGTCCGGGAGCCGACCTCATCGAGAGGTTCGGCGGCCTCGGGGCGTTCGCCGGCTGGGACGGACTGACGCTCACCGATTCCGGTGGCTACCAGGTGTTCTCGCTCGATCCGAAGATCGATGACGACGGGGCGACCTTCAAGAGCACCTACGACGGCTCGACGCACCGCCTCACCCCTGAGTTGGCCGTCGAGGTGCAGCAGAAGCTGGGGGCCGACATCCAGATGGTGCTCGACGTGTGCCCACCCCTGCCCAGCCCCCCGGACACGATCCGGCGGGCGCTCGACCTCACCATCGAGTGGGCGACGCGAGCCAAGGCGACCCACACCCGTGCGGACCAGGCCCTGTTCGGCATCGTCCAGGGCGGCCTCGACGAGGAACTGCGCGCCGAGAGTGCCCGGCGAAGCGTCGACACCGGCTTCGACGGCTACGGGATCGGCGGGCTCTCGGTGGGGGAGAGCCGCGAGGAGATGCTCCCGGCCCTGGCGGCGGCGTTGGAACACCTGCCGGCCGATCGCCCCCGCTACCTGATGGGGGTGGGCGACCCCGCGTCACTCGTGGAGGCCGTCGGCCTCGGAGTGGACCAGTTCGACTGTGTGATGCAGACCC
This sequence comes from uncultured Ilumatobacteraceae bacterium, assembly GCA_965601935.1. Taxonomy (GTDB): domain Bacteria; phylum Actinomycetota; class Acidimicrobiia; order Acidimicrobiales; family Ilumatobacteraceae; genus CBFCWZ01. The sequence continues at coordinate 6,578 of CBFCWZ010000047.1, read as the reverse complement.
GGCTGGGCCGCCATGGATCGGCCCTGACCTCACAGGGGCGCTTCCAGGCCAAGGCGGCCCGCAACGCCGAGCTCGACGAGCCGCTCGATCCGACGTGCCCCTGCGACGTGTGTGCGCGCCACAGCCGCGGCTACATCCGGCACCTCCTGCAGGTGGGTGAGCCCACCGCGTCGAGATTGTTGTCCCTGCACAACGTGGCGTGGACGATGCATCTGATGGAACGAATGCGTGTCGCTATCCGGCAGGGGAGGTTCGACAGCCTCCGGCGCGAGGTGCTCGAGGTGTGGGCCTGACCGGCATTCCTCTGTCGGACGCCCCAATTCCGGCGCTACTCGCCGGTAGCATCGCTCGACGATGATTTCGACCGACATCCTGTTCGCCCTCATCGCGGGGAGCAGCGGCGGAGGCGGCGGCGCGGCGATCGTGCAGCTCGGCATCCTGCTGCTCATCCCGCTGGCGATGTACTTCCTGATGATCCGCCCCCAGCGCCGCCGCGCGCGGGAACAGCAGGAGCTCCAGAACTCACTCGTCGTGGGCGCCGAAGTGATCACGACGTCCGGTGTCTACGGCACCATCACGGGCGAGGACGGGCCGAACGTGCTGTGGCTCGAGATCGACGACGACGTCCAGGTCCGCATCGCCCGCGCCGCGATCCAGGGCAGGGCGGCCCCCGCTGACGAGGCCGACGACGATGACGCCGACGCGGAAGCGGCCGACGACGAGGACGGCAGCATCCTCGGCCTCGAGAACGACGACGCGGACTGATTCCGGCCACGCCCACGTGAACCGCAGACTCTGGATCTCGCTCGTCGGGATCATTCTCATCAGCACCGGTCTTCTCATCGGCAACCTCGTCACCGGCAACACGCCGATCCTGGGACTCGACCTGCAGGGTGGCGTGTCGGTGATCCTCGCCCCCGTCGACGACGACGTCAGCGAGGACGACCTCGAGATCGTGCGCGATCTCGTCCGCGACGAACTCGAGCGCGCCGGTGTGGCCGAGCCCGACGTGCGCGTGCAGGGTGAGACCATCGTCGTGGAACTGCCCGGCGTGCGCGATCAGCAAGAGGCCCTGGAACGAGTCCAGGTGTCGGGCGTGGTCGAACTCCGTCCGGTCCTGCCGTTCGCGGCCTGTCCGCTCCCGGAGGATCCAGACGCCACCGACGTCGACGACGACGCCGAGGCCGACTTCACTGTCCCCGGCGCGGAACTACTCCCGACGCGCGACGGCCAGATCCTGTGCCTGGGGCCGCTCCAGGGCACCGGAGAGGTCTTCGAACGGGGCAGCGCCGAGTTGCAGGCCCAAGAGGGCTGGTCGGTCAGCGTCGATCTGCGCGGAGACGGCGAGGCCACCTGGAATGCGTTCGCCGCCGAGTGTTACAACGGCACCGCGATCTGCCCGCCGGTGTCCGACGCCAGCCGCGGCCAGATCGCCATCGTGCTCGATGGGGAGGTCCAATCGGCACCCGTCGTCAACGTTCCCGTCTTCGACACCGGGGTCTCGATCACGGGTGACTTCACCCGGGGTGAGGCCGAGGACCTCCGCGACGTGTTGAACCGCGGCGCCTTCCCGTTCGAGGTGGAGCCGCAGGAAGCGCGCACCGTGTCGGCCTCGGCCGGTTCCGATTCGTTGCAGGCTGCCGTGGTCGCCGGCCTCATCGGCGTTGCTCTGGTCCTCGTCTTCCTGCTCTTCTACTACCGGGCCATCGCCCTCGTGGTCCTGTCCGGCTTGATCATCTGGGGGATGACGGTCTTCAGCGTGGCATCTCTGGTGTCCGGCTGGACCAACTACGCGTTGAGCCTCGCCGGGATCACCGGCATCATCGTGGCGGTCGGTGTCACGGTCGACAGCTACGTCGTCTTCTTCGAGCGGATGAAGGACGAGATCCGCAACGGCCGCACCCTGCGCAACGCCGCGCCGCGCAGCTTCAAGGTCACCTGGCGCACCATCTGGTCGGCCGACCTCGTGTCGATCATCGGCGCAGGCATCCTCTTCTGGCTCAGCGTCGGTTCGGTGCGTGGCTTCGCCCTCTATCTGGGCATCACCACCATCTGTGACCTGATCGTGTGCTTCTTCTTCACCCGACCCGCTGTGTTGCTCCTCTCGCGCAGCAACTACATGCGCGGCAAACGAGCCTTCGGACTGGAGGTCGCTCAATGAGCCGCGCCGACGAGATCGCCTCCACCCGGACGGGCCGCCTCTTCCGCGGCCAGTCGGCGATCGACTTCTACGGGCTCCGGCGCGTCGGCCTGATCATCGCGATCGTGGTCTTCCTCGTCACCAGCGTGTCACTCGTGACCCGCGGGCTGAACCTCGGGCTCGACTTCACCGGCGGTCAGGCCTGGGACATCCCGGCGAGCGAGGAGTTCGGGGTCGAGGAGGCCGCCGACGTCCTCGAGGAGAACGGTGTCTCCACGTCCGGCACGAAGATCCAGCGCCGCACGTCGGAGACCAACGACGTCATCACGGTCCAGACACAGGAACTGCCATCGGAAGAGTCGGCCGACCTGACCCAGGACTTCGCCGATGCGGCCGGGGTCGAGACGCAGGACATCAGCTTCTCGTTCACCAGCTCCACGTGGGGCACTTCGATCACCGAGGCGGCCGTACGCGCCCTCGTCATCTTCCTGATCATCGTCGCGATCTTCATCTCGATCCGGTTCGAGTGGCGGATGGCGGCGGCGGCTCTCGCGGCGATGGCCCACGACGTGCTCGTCACGGTCGGCGTCTATTCCGTGTTCGGCTTCGAGGTCACGCCGGCAACCGTGATCGCATTCCTGACGATCCTCGGCTACTCCCTCTACGACACCATCGTGGTCTTCGATCGCGTGAAGGAGAACGAGGGCAAGTACGCCGGTGTCCGGATGCCGTACGAGGACGTGGTCAACATCTCGATGAACCAGGTCCTGATGCGATCGCTCAACACGAGCCTCTCGTCGATCCTGCCCGTCATCTCGCTCCTCCTGGTCGGGGCCGGGATCATGGGGGCGGTCACGCTCAGCGAATTCGCTCTGGCCCTGCTCGTCGGCATGATCTCCGGGGTCTACTCCTCCATCTTCGTCGCCACGCCATTGCTGGCGTCCCTGAAGAAGGGCACCGGCCGCAAGACCCGCCGTGCCAGGATGCAGGGAGACGACCTCCGTGCCGCGGTGATCGGAGCAGGGGTGAGCGGCCGACTCACCACCGGCGCCCCCGACGCGGAGGGCGAAGCTGCTGCAGTGGGTGCCCACAGCGATGCCGACGCCACGGCTGCCGTCCACCAGCCCGCCGACAAGCTGCTCTCCCACCCACCCCGGCCGCGCAAGAAGAAGCGCCGCTGACACCGCCGCGAGGGCTCCGGTAGATCTCGCCGGGGGAGCGATATCCTCCGGCTATGGCAGCAGACATCGACTCGCTGCGCCGCCTGGTGCGCGACATCGTCGACTATCCCGAACCCGGGGTCACCTTTCGCGACATCACACCACTCCTCGGTGACGGTCCGGCGTTTGCTGCCGTGATCGACGCGATGCACGCGCGGTTCGCCGACGTGGGCATCGATCGCATCGTCGGAGTCGAGTCGAGAGGCTTCATCTTCGCCTCGGCGCTGGCATACCGCTCGGGTGCGGCGTTCGTGCCCGTGCGCAAGGCGGGCAAGCTGCCGTGGGCGGTGGCCCGCGAGGAGTACGACCTCGAGTACGGCTCCGACAAGCTCGAGATCCACCGCGACGCCATCCATCCGGGTGAACGGGTCCTCATCGTCGACGACGTCCTCGCCACGGGCGGCACGGCGTCGGCCACGGCCAAGCTCGTCGACACGCTCGGTGGCGATGTCGTCGGGCTCGCCTTCATGATCGAGCTCGCCGACCTGAACGGCCGATCACGGTTGGGTGAGCGACCCATCGCATCGCTCCTGCAGTACTGAGATGAGCACCGTCGACCGCGTACTCCCCTGGCGTCGCAACCAGGCGAACAGCGCGGCGGCGACCGAACTCGCACCCCTGCTCGGCACATACCGGCGGCGCCACCCGAAGGCGCCGATCGACAACATCAACCGCGCCTACCGCACGGCTGCCGAGGCCCACAGCTCCCAGCGCCGCAAGAGCGGTGAGAGCTACATCAATCACCCGCTGGCCGTGGCCCAGATCGTGGCCGACATCGGCCTCGACGAGGTGTCGGTGGCCGCCGCCCTCCTGCACGACGCGGTGGAGGACACCGAGATCACGGTGGCCGACGTGGAACGCGACTTCGGCTCCGACGTGGCCGCCATCGTCGACGGCGTCACCAAGCTCGAACGGATCCGCTTCGACTCCCGGGAGGAGCAGCAGGCAGCCACGATGCGCAAGATGCTCGTGGCCATGGCAAAGGACCTGCGGGTCCTCGTCATCAAGCTGGCCGACCGGCTCCACAACATGCGCACCATCGCCGGCATGCCGCTCGAGAAGCAGCAGCGCATCGCCCAGGAGACGCTCGACATCTATGCCCCGCTGGCCCATCGGTTGGGCATGCAGGAGATCCGCCAGCAGCTGGAGGACCTCGCGTTCTCGTCGCTCCACCCGAAACGCTACGCAGAACTCGATCACCTGGTCCGCAGCCGGACAGGGGAACGTGATGTCTACCTCGCGAAGGCGGTGGCCGACGTGCGCGAGCGGCTGGGCGATCTCGGGATCGACGCCGAGGTGACCGGCCGGGGCAAGCACCTCTATTCCATCTACGAGAAGATGGTCATGAAGGGGCGGGAGTTCGACGACATCTTCGATCTCGTCGCGATGCGGGTCATCGTCGGCTCGATGAAGGACTGCTATGCGGCCCTCGGGTGCATCCATGGCCACTGGCGGCCGGTGGTGGGACGGTTCAAGGACTACATCGCAATGCCGAAGTTCAACCTGTACCAGAGTCTCCACACCACGGTGGTGGGCCCCGACGGCAAGCCGATCGAGGTGCAGATCCGCACTCACGAGATGCATCAGCGGGCGGAGTGGGGAGTGGCCGCCCACTGGGCCTACAAGGACAAGAGCTCGAAGAGCAATGGCAAGGGTGACATCGACTGGCTCACCCGCATCATCGACTGGCAGGAGGAGGTGTCCGACCCGACCCAGTTCATGCACAGCCTGAAGACCGACCTGGAGCAGGGCGAGGTCTACGTCTTCACACCGAAGGGCCGGGTGATCTCACTGCCCGCGGGTTCGACTCCGATCGACTTCGCCTACACCGTCCACACCGAGGTCGGCCATGCCTGCATCGGAGCGAAGGTCAACGGCCGGCTGGTGAGCCTCGACCAGGTGCTCCAGAGCGGCGACAACTGCGAGATCTTCACCTCCAAGCTGGAGTCGGCAGGCCCGAGCCAGGACTGGCTCGGTTTCGTGGCGTCTCCGCGGGCACGGAACAAGATCAGACAGTGGTTCAGCCGGGAGCGGCGTCTCGACATGGTCGAGACCGGCCGCGACGAACTCACCAACGAGCTACGCCGCGAGAGCCTCCCGCTCCAGGGGATCTGGAAGTCCCCCCAGCTCGCGGGCGTCATCGAGGAGGTCGGCTACGCCGACCTCGACGCCCTGCTCGCCGCGATCGGCGAACACCACGTGTCGGCGCGCAGCATCGCCCAGCGTGTGGCCAAGGGCTTCCGCAGCGGCGAGGAAGACGAGCAACTGCCGTCCACCATCGATGCGCCGCGCTTCGAACGACGCACCGGCGAGAAGAGGCGAACCGGAATCCACGTCGAGGGGCTCGACGACCTCCTGGTCAGCTTGGCCAACTGCTGCACGCCGGTTCCCGGCGACGAGATCATCGGCTTCGTCTCCCGCGGGCGCGGCGTGAGCGTGCACCGCACCGACTGTGCCAACGCGGTGTCGTTGATGGCCCAACAGGCCACCCGGATGATCGATGTCGAGTGGGACGCCGAAGAGCAGTCGGGCAACACCTTCGTGGCCGGAGTCGAGGTGGTCGCACTCGACCGCTCGAAGCTCCTTCGCGACGTGGCCAGCGCGATGGTGGACAGCCACGTCAACATCGTTTCGTCAGCGACGCTCACCGGCGCCGACCGGGTGGCCAAGATGCGCTTCGAATTCGAGTTGGCCAATCCGGGCCACCTCGACGCCGTGATCCAGCGGATCAAGAAGATCGACTCGGTCTACGACGCCTACCGGACCGTTCCCGGTGGTGGCAAGCAAGCCGAGCAGGCCTGAACCCGGCCCTGGCCACCCCGAACTCCGCCTTCACCAGGGGATCTGCGCCGATAGGTTGGAGAGCCGTGTCGGAGTTCCAGACCAGCCCGGGAATGCGCGATCTGCTGCCCCCCGAGAGCACGCGCGCCCGCCGTTTCGTCGGTGTCTTCTCCGAACTCGTCGCGCGCGCCGGGTACGGCGAGCTGATCACCCCGCTCATCGAGGACCTGGGGGTCTTCGTCCGGATCGGTGACGCCACCGACGTCGTCACGAAGGAGATGTACGACTTCCACGACAAGGGTGGTCGTCATGTGGCCCTGCGTCCCGAACTCACGGCCAGTGTGTGCAGGTCCTACGCCCAACACCGGCCCACCCTGCCCTGGAAGGTCTGGTACGCGGGAACGAACTTCCGCTACGAGAAGCCCCAACGCGGCCGC
>CBFCWZ010000046.1:0-15837 GCA_965601935.1 uncultured Ilumatobacteraceae bacterium | reverse complement strand
TCCGGCTCGTGTAGGTGGCGCCCGACACGATGTCGAGATCGGCGCTCTGGAGTTCTCGTGAGGATCCTCGTGGTGGAAGACGAACGGACGGTGGCATCCGCACTGCGCCGCGGTCTGCGTGCCGAGGGATACGACGTGGACGTCGCCGACAATGGCGCGGACGGTCTCTGGATGGCTCTCGAAGGCAGCTACGACCTCGTCGTCCTGGACATCATGCTGCCGAAGAAGAACGGCTATCAGGTGTGCAAGGAACTCCGCGACGCCGGCTCCTGGGTACCTGTCCTCATGCTCACCGCCAAGTCGGGCGAGTACGACCAGGCCGAAGGGCTCGACACGGGCGCCGACGACTACCTCACGAAGCCGTTCTCGTTCGTGGTTCTCACCGCCCGGATCCGAGCACTTCTCCGCCGCGGGAGTGCGCTCAACGATGGGAGCCTCCGCGTCGGCGACCTGCGGATCGACTCGCCCGCCCACCGCTGCTGGCGCGGCGGCGACGAGGTCGAACTGACCGCCCGGGAGATGGCGGTCCTCGAGTTCCTGATGCGGCGCGCCGGTTCGGTCACCACCAAGACCGAGATTCTCGACAACGTGTGGGACTACGGCTTCGAAGGTGATCCGAACATCGTCGAGGTGTACATCGCCCGGCTGCGCAAGAAGATCGACGACCCGTTCGGCGCACGATCCATCACCACCGTGCGCGGCGTCGGATACCGGCTCGAGAGCGACTCGTGAGCCGTCTGCTCCCGCAACGACTCCGCACGAGGGTCACCCTCGTCGCGACCCTCGTCGCCTTCGGAATCATGACCCTCGCCGGCGCGGCGATGCTCGCCTACCAGGAGAACCAACTGTTCGACGCGGTCGACGCTGCGCTCGAGGAATCGATCGAGGAGATCTCAGGAGAGTTCGGGATCCAGTTCGGCCAGACTCGCCGTCGAGGCAGCGGCGAAGCACAGCGCGATCTGGACATCCGCTTCCGGGGCTCCGATCGCCCGCTGCAGCTCCTCGACGCGGAGGGAGACGTCATCTCCGCCAGCGGGTCGGCGGTGGGGGAACCGGCCCTCGTCGAGCCCGATGATGTACTCGACGACCGCCAGGAGTCCGTCGGAGAGTTCGCGACCGTCGAGGGGAACGACTCCCGCTACCGGATCGCCGCAACCGCCGTCGGCGACGACCGCGTCCTGGTCGTCGCCTACCCGTTGGCCGACGTGGACGAGTCGTTGGAGACCCAGCGCTTGGCGCTCGTGCTCGGGGTCCCGCTGCTGTCGGGTGTGCTCGGCCTCCTGATCTGGTTCGTTCTCGGCCGCGCTCTGACGCCGGTCGAGACGATGCGCGAGGAAGTGTCCTCGGTCGAGCCCACCGACCTCGGACGGAGAGTCGACGTGCCGGTGAACTCCGTCGAGCTCGCTGCCCTCGCCACGACGCTGAACGCGATGCTGGAACGGCTGGACGACTCGGTCACGCGGCAGAACCAGTTCGTCTCGGATGCCGCGCACGAGTTGCGGAGCCCGCTCGCCGGGGTGCGCGGCCAGCTCGAGGTCAACGCCCACCACCCGGACGCGCCCGACCGCGCCGCCAGCGAGGAAGAGATGCTCGCCGAGACGATTCGAATGCAGGAACTGGTCGACGATCTCCTCCTTCTGGCCCGGGCCGACAGCGGCCGCCTCGAACGACCGCCCACGCCCGTCGACCTCGACGATCTCGTTCTGGAGGAGACCGGCCGCATCGATCGCGCCGACGAACTCACCGTCAACGTGGAACAGGTGTCGGGTGCCCAGGTCACGGGTGACGCAACCCAGCTCCGACGTGTGATCCGCAACCTCCTCGACAACGCGGCCCGCCACGCCGGGTCGTCGATCTGGGTCGAGCTGAGCGAGGACCCCGGTGGGGCCCACTTGGCCGTGGTCGACGACGGGCCGGGAGTACCCGAGGACCAGGTCGAGTCGGTGTTCGACCGCTTCACCCGCTTGGACGAGTCGAGGTCCCGCGATGTGGGGGGCTCGGGGCTCGGCCTGGCGATCAGCCGCGAGATCGTCGAACACCACGGCGGCACGATCCGCGTCGACACCGGCCACGCGGGCGGGGCGAGGTTCGTGGTGGAGTTCCCGTTCTCCGACGCTCAGCCCAGCTGAACCTCGCCGGCCCGCGAACGTGGCAGCACTCATGAAAAGCAGGCACTGGTCGGTTGCCGCCACCGTCTCGTCGAGCAGATGAACGTCCTCGAGCGACAGACCACTCACGTCCGTCAGCTGACCGCCGATGCCCTTCGTCCGAGCCGGGTTCCCCGCGACCGAGGAGGCCATCGCCTGAGCCACCGACCCCGACGCCCAGGCGCCGGTCATCGGTGCGGCGCGCAGCGTCTCCCCGGATCCAGGAGGGGGATCACGGACTTCCGGAAACGAGCGTCGAGTTTCACCGCCTCGATCCTGCGCATCGTCGCTAGGTCGAGAGCGAACCGAAAGGCTCGTGCCGATGGTGGCGCCATGAGCACCAACACGTCGGAGACCGAGATCCACGAGTTCGTGGCGTTCCGTCTGGTGGAGGGCGACGAGCGCCCGGTCGAGGAGGTCGTCGAGTCGGATCTCGAGCGTCTGCTCAACGAGACACAACCGACCGCGGTCCTCCTCGCTGCACCTGGTGGTGAGCAGGTCAACGCGGTCGGCGACGGGACCCTCACAGAGCCGGGCCGCGACGTGGTCATCTGTGTGATCCCGACGGGAGCAGACCCGGCTGAGTACCTCGACGCCGCGGCGAACAGCGACGGACCGCCGCACGTCGACGGCGGAGCGCCGCATGTCGCCAGCGGGATGTACGCCGACTTCACCATGACCGGGTGACGGAATGGATCGGCCGAGTGCCGGAGGACCCTTGCACTCGGCCGACTCCGGGCGCATCGTGGAGACATGACCATCGAGCAGCGTGATCCTCCCGACGAACTCGACTCGATCGCCGACGAAGCTGGGCAACGGTCTCTCATCGAACTCGACGTCGACCCCGACGCAGAACGCGAAGTCGACCCCCACCCGGAGGGAGCCGGGATGCCCTCTCGGCTCGACGCACCCTTCGAGTCACCCGTGGCCGACCAACTCGACCAGCAGATCGAAGCCACGCTCGACGAAGAGCGGGACGACGGCTGAGCACTCAGTCGGCGACGAGATTCTCGATCCGCCTGATCTGGGATCGCACGTAGGGGCGCGCCCGCCGCTGGCCCCCGACCTGGCGGATCGCCTCGTCCAGTGACCGCAGCACATGGAGGATCCTCCCGACGTCGGGATCCCGGCCGAGGTCACGGCACTCGAGCGCGTACTCCGCTGGTGTCCGGTGACCCCGCGCGCTGTTGCAGCGGCTACACGCCGCCACCTCGTTCTCGATCCAGCTCGGGCCACCCTTCACCCTGGGCACGACATGCTCCGTCGTGGGCTGGATCAGGGTGTCGTCGAATTCGCGACGACACCACACACAGTGAGTGCCGTCACGTTCGAGGACCGCCGCCAGGCGATCTCTGCGCCCGCGCGCCGGCCCGACGCCGCCACGGGACGCAGGAGCGGTGGTCCGGGGGTGCCGACGCCGACCCATCTCCTCAGGGTCGCGCGCCGGCCACACAGCGGAAGATCCCGAAGCCTCCGCGAGCCATCCCGACCACGAAGGGGACGACTCCCGACAACCGGTCGCGGGCCCACGGTCGTACTGCGCCACCGATGATCAAGAGGATCCCGAGGATCCCAAGAATCCAAAGGGTGGATGCAGTACCGCTCTCCGATCCGTCGACCGAGCAGCACCGACGCTGCCCATGTGGCCGGGGCGGCTCGGGGATCCTCCCGGTCAGCCCACCAGGACGGGCGCCAGGAGACGCCACTGGTGCTCGGGCATGCCGAGGCCGTCCTGGAGAACCTGCACGCACACGTGGTCAGCACCCGCTTCGTGGTGTTCGGCGACACGGGCGGCGATCTGATCCTCGGTGCCCCAGGCGACGATGGCGTCGACGAGTCGATCGCTGCCGCCGTCGGCGAAGTCCTCGTCGTCGAAGCCGAGTCGACGCAGATTGTTGAGGTAGTTCGGCGCTCTCATGTAGACGGCCATGCCCGCCCTCGCGATCCGCCGCGCCTCGGCGGGGTCTGTGTCGAGAACCACCATCTGTTCGGGAGCCAGCAGGGCGTCGTCGCCGATGGTCGCGCGTGCCGCGCGGGTGTGTTCAGGGGTGGTGAAGTACGGGTGCGCACCGTTGGCCGAGGTGGCCGAGAGGGCGAGCATCTTCGGTCCCAACGCAGCCAGGACCCGACCCCCGTCGTCGTCCGGACCGACTGCCATGAAGAGGGCCTCGTCCATGCGGGACAGGTAGTCGGCCATGTAGCTGTACGGCTTGGAGTAGTCGTGCTGGCGGAGGTTGCTGACGAGGTGGGCGTGGCTGACGCCCATCCCCAGCAGGAAGCGCCCGGGAAACGCCTCGGCGAGGGTCTTCTGACCGGCGACCATCGTCATCGGGTCGCGGGCGTAGATGTTGGCGATCCCCGTGGCGAGCACGAGTCGCTCGGTGGCCGACAGCAGCAGGGCCGACGACACGAACGGGTCGCGCCCGACCGCCTCGGCCAGCCACAGCGCGCCGAAGCCCAACTCCTCGATCAGTTGCGCGGCCCGCTGCGCCTCGGTGTTGGGGAGCGCATCGATCCCCCCGTACCAGACACCCACACTTCCAATGTCAACACTCGGCTTGCCCATCGTGACTCCCTTCGACGCGCCGAGTGTGGCATGCCCGCACGCGCCGAAGCACAGCCGGCGTGCGATGGCCCGGCGTGAGAGTCCGCGATCAACCCGACTCGCGTTCGGCGAGGAGGTACGAGGTCTCGGAGGACACCGGCGCGTCGAGGATCGCAGCGACGAGATCCGTGAGGTCGCTGACGAACAGGCGGTGGTCCTTGCGACGCTCGGTGGCGGAGCGTCGGCCGAGTTCGCTCGCGCAGAGTTGCATGGCGGCGAACCTCCGGTGCAATGGGTCCACCTCGGCGGGCATGAGTCGTGACGCAACTGCGACCCACCGGTCGAGCCCCGGATGGATCGGGTCGACCTCGTCCACGTAACGGCGAGGGTCGCTGACGACCTCGGCCATGATCCGGAGGTAGTCCTTGCCGCCGTCGACGTCGAGCATCGCCGCCGACGGGCGGACGAGCGCCGACGCAACCTCGCGCATCTCCAGGTCGGGCCGGGCGTCGAGCTCGTCCAGCAGCGCACTGCGACGGGAACCGACCTCGGCCTCGTAGGGCGCCACCACGGCGGCGAGGAGAGCCCCTCGATCACCGAAGTGGTACTGCAGGGCCCGGGTGTTCCCCTGCTCTGCGGCCCTGGTGATCTCTCGGAGCGACACCCCTTCGATGCCTCGTCGCGCAAACAGGGAGCGCGCCGCAGCGGCCAACTTGGCCTTTGTGTCGGGGGCTGTTGTCGCCTCAGGCACGGAGACCCCCTTGTCGTGGATAACACATTTGAGTTAGAATCTAACACAACTGAGTTAGCTCTGCCGCACCCCCGAGAGGAACCCCATGGACTTCACGATTTCCGAACAGATGGAGACCATCCTCGGGATGGTCAACGAGTTCATCGAGGACGAACTGATCCCCCTCGAGGGCGAGATGCTCTTCGGTGACGCCGACACCCTGGCCCGCGAGATCGCCCACAAGCAGGAGAAGGTCCGCCAGATGGAGCTCTGGGCGCCCGGCCACCCGGTCGAGTACGGCGGCCTCGGCCTGAGCCTTCTCGACCACGGACTCCTCACCGAGGCCCTCGGCCGTTCCCCTCTCGGCCACCTCGTCTTCGGGACGCAGGCACCCGACGCAGGAAACGTCGAGATCCTCCACGAGTACGCCACCGACGAACAACGTGAACGCTTCCTGGACCCATTGGTCCGCGGCGAGATCAGGAGCTGCTTCTCGATGACCGAGCCGGAAACAGCCGGCTCCAACCCCATCCTGCTCGAGACCACCGCCCGCAAGGACGGCGACGACTACGTCATCAACGGCCAGAAGTGGTTCACGTCCTCGGCAGACGGTTCGGCGTTCGCCATCGTCATGGCCGTCACCGACCCGGATGCACCTCCGCACTCGCGGGCCAGCATGATCATCGTCCCGACCGATACACCGGGCTTCGAGCTGATCCGCAACGTGAGCGTGATGGGCCACTCCGGCTCCGGCTACGCGACCCACGGCGAGGTCAGCTACCAGGCGTGCCGCGTGCCGCAGTCGAATCTGCTCGGCCCGGAGGGATCCGGCTTCAAGATCGCCCAGGACCGCCTCGGCCCCGGCCGGATCCACCACTGCATGCGCTGGCTCGGGATCGCCGGTCGCTCGTTCGACTTGATGTGCGACCGCGCCAACTCGCGTGTCATCGACGCCGACGGCTCGACCCTCGCCGACAAGCAGGTCATCCAGCACTGGGTGGCCGAGTCCGCGGCCGAGATCCAAGGCGCCCGGCTGATGACGCTGCAGACGGCGTGGAAGATCGACCAGGAGGGCGCGAAGGCCGCCCGCGACGAGATCTCGGCGATCAAGTTCACCGTGGCCAACACGATGCTGGGCGTGCTCGACCGGGCGATCCAGGTGCACGGCGCGTTGGGCGTCACGGACGACACGATCCTCTCGTACTGGTACCGCCACGAGCGGGCCGCCCGCATCTACGACGGCGCCGACGAGGTGCACAAGACCTCGATGGGCCGCCGCCTGCTGCGCGCCGCCAGATCCTGACGTGGCCCGTCGCCCGCGGTGCCGGCCGTCGGGCAGGGGTGTCGCTCCGGCCGCGTCACCACCGAGCACGACCGGGGGCATCGCAGGCGCCCCGCGGCCACGCCACCGGTGGCCATCCGTGTTCCGGCCCGGTCCGGCTCCACGCCGACGGGTTCGGTCCCTGCTCCCGGGCGAGCACAGTGGCAACATGCGGGAATGAGCAGAGATCTGACCGGGCGGCGAATCCTCATCACCGGAGCAACGTCCGGGATCGGTGCGGCCACGGCGACGGCGGTCGTCGAGGCGGGCGGTTCCGTCGCCCTCGTCGCCCGATCCCAGGATCGTGTCGCCGAGCTGGCCCAGCGGCTCGGCGACGCGGCGACCGGATGTCCGGGTGATGTGTCCGACCGGTCTGCAGTCCAGCAGTGCGTCGACGCCGGCGCGGCGGGGATGGGCGGTCTCGACGGCGTGATCTGCTCGGCCGGGGTCGTCCGACCGGGCGGGATCACCGACTCGGCACCCGAGGACTGGCGGGCCATGTTCGACGTGAACGTCATCGGCCTACTCCAGACAGTCGGCGCCGCGCTCCCCCATCTTCGGCGCAACGACTCCGCAGACATCGTCAACCTGTCGTCGATGTCAGGTCGTCGGCGCGCCTCGGTGGCGCTCGGGTTCTACGCCGCGTCGAAGTTCGCCGTCCACGTCATCTCCGACAACCTGCGCGAAGAACTCGCCCCTGAGGGCATCCGCGTGTCGATCGTCTCGCCGGGCTTCGTGCGGACGCCGATCTTCGACGGGGTGGAGGACGACTCGACGCGGCAGCAACTCCAGGCCGCACTCGCCGAGAAGGGCCTCGATCCCGAGGCCGTCGCCGCCCAGATCCTGCACGCCCTCGCCCAGCCGCCCGGCGTCGACCTGCTGGAGATCGCGATGCTCTCGACCGACCAGTACTGACAACCGTCGGCGCGTCCATTCGGCCCATTCCCGCCGACCGGTCCCAAGGAGTTGCACAGGGGCCCACCTCCCTGGAAGCTGCGACGCTCGAGCCGTCAGCGATGGACGTCGGGCAGGCCGAGCGGCCGGACCGCAGACTCGCTGGGACTGGCGAACGCATCGCGACGTTCGAGCCGTTCGAGCCGTGGCCGGTGCAGAAGGCGACGCCGCCAGGACGTGACGGCGGGAGAGATGGTCGGCCCTCGACGGGTGCCGAGTGCCGGGGAGAGGTGAGTCGACACGGTTGCCATGTCTCCACTCTCCGCTTGCAGGGACTATGACTCAAGAGACAGTTCTTGCATCTCTTCATGACATATTGTCATAGTGATGGAATGCAGTTGGATGTCGAATCCCTGCGCACACTTCTCGCGGTCCTCGATTGGGGCAGCATGACCCGCGCCGCGCAGCACCTCGGCATGTCGCAGTCGGCAGTCAGCTGGAAGGTCAAGCGGCTCGAACAACGCGTCGGCCGCCCACTTCTGCGCCGCAACGGCCACGACCTCGATCTCACGCCCGAAGGACGGGCCCTGATCGATGACGCCCGCTCGATCGTGGAGACCCACGACCGAATGGTGCAACGACTCCGGAACCCCGACTTCACGGGAACGCTCAAGGTCGGCTCCAACGAGGAAGTCGGCGGCGCCCGACTGGCCGGCATCCTCGGACGCTTCCGGGCACTCCACCCCGCCGCCACGATCGAATTCATCATCGACCAGAGCCGCTCGTTGCGACCGATGCTCGAACGCGACCGTCTCGACGTGGCCGTCATCCAGGTCACCGAGGAAGAGGTGCGCCCCGACGACGCCGTGCTCTGGACCGAACAGCTGTGCTGGGCAACCCACCGTGAGACCCCCTACCAGGAGGGAACCGTCCCTCTCATCTCGTACGGCTCCAACGGCTTCTACCGCCCCGTCATCGAACCGATCCTCGACCAGGCCGGGCTCCGATACGAGTACACGGTCGCCGCGCCGACCACGACCGCCATTCGCGCCGCACTGGAGGCAGGCCTCGGCGTCGCCGTGGTCGCCGAGCGCCTGCTCGACGAGGAGGTGGTCGAGTGGTCCCGAGCCGCAGAGCTGGAGAAGCTCCCGATCGCCTGCCAGATCGTGCGCACCAGCCCGGGGCCTTCCTCGGCCATCGTCCACTCCGTCGTCGAAGCCATCGTCGACGAGTTCTTGGATCTCCCCGACCGCCAACTCATCGCCGAGTGACCCCTCCGGACCCCTGCTCGTGGCCGAAAGACGCCATCATGGGGGAACTTCGCCCACTGACACGTGCGGTCGAACGCCGGCGAGAAGCGCGGAAGCGACGCGAATTCGCTTGGTGACGCGCCGGCGACGATGTCGTGACGAGTCCGCCTGATACTTGAGCGGGTGCCCTCGCCACCCGCCGCAACCCTGCTCATCACCGTGCGGGCCCGGCGCGACCAAGACTTCCCGGACAACATCTTCGTGACCTTGCGGTGTCACCATCTCGGTGCCGACGTCGACTCGGAGGAAGTCGTCTCCACATCGACCATTGGGGAGGCGGTCACCGCGATCAATGGCTGGCTCGAGGAACTCTGACACCCGCTTGACGGCGACGACAGCTCGTGACAAGTTGTCGTGGGACCTAGGCCGCCCAAGTAACTGATACCTGACCCCGGCGGGAGGAACCGTGAGCATCGGACTCCCCAACGTGCGCCTTCTCGGCTGCTTTGCCCTGATTGATGGACCCGACGAGATCTCACTCTCGTCGGACGCCCGGCGCCTCATCGCCTATCTCGCAGTTCGGGGCGAGCGGCTTCCACGGCCGGTCGTGGCCGGCTCGTTGTGGGGTGATCGGACTGCCACGCAAGCTGCCGGCTCGTTGCGATCCGCGCTGTGGCGGGTCCGCCGGGACTGTCCGGGCCTCATCGAGATCGATGATCGGAGCCTGCAACTGACGCCGTCGGCCGCGACCGACCTGAAGTACCTCGAGGCCGCGTCGCTCTTCGTCGAGGACGAGGTCCGCACGCCCCGACTCATGCAGTGGGACCATCGGGTACTGGGTCGCGAACTACTCCCGAGCTGGTACGACGAGTGGGTGGTGGTTGCCCGCGAGCGCGTCCGCCAGTTGTCGCTGCACACCCTCGAATCCCTCGCCGACCGGCTCTGTGCCGACCACAGATTCGCATCCGCGGTCCAATCCGCGCTCGGTGCAATCCGCCTCGATCCGTTCCGCGAGAGCGCTCGCCGCGCCCTCATCCGCATCCACCTCGCCGAGGGCAACCACGCCGAGGCTCTGCGGGTCCACGACGAGTACGCCGACCTTCTGCAAGCCGAGTTGGGTCTGCATCCGAGTGACCGGATGGCCGAACTCATGTGCCGGGTCCACCGCTCGGCCTGACCCCCCGGATCGCGGCCGATCGGGTTCTCCCCGAGGCGGCCCTCGGTGCCCCGCCACGCCGTCGAGTGAGCGCGGTGTGGCCCGATCTCTCGGGCCGAACGGAACGATCCCGTGACGCTCAGGTGACGGCGCCATCCCCATACTCCGAGCAACGCGGGGAGCCGCCAGCCGACTTCTCGTCAGTGTCGAGCAATCCAGGAGAGCTGCGGTGCCCATCACGCCTACGTACCCCGGTGTCTATGTCGAAGAGATTCCCAGTGGTGTGCGCACCATCACCGGCGTCAGCACGTCGGTGACGAGCTTCGTCGGCTTCACCCCGTCCGGTCCCACCGACCAACCGGTGCGGGTGTTCAACTTCGGCGAGTACGAGCGCACGTTCGGACCGCTCGACTCGAACAGCCCGCTCTCCTATGCGGTGTCCCAGTTCTTCCGCAACGGTGGCGGCGAGGCCTGGATCGTACGCGTCGCGTCCGGTGCGGCGACCGCCTCGGTGACCATCGAGAACACCACGGGCGATGCCGTACTCGTCGTCGCCGCGGCGAGCGGCGGCCGCTGGGGCAACGGACTGCGCGTCGAGGTCGACTACGACACGCTGAACCCCGACGGCACCTTCAACCTGGCGGTCGGCGAGTACGTGCAGCAGGGTGCGGACACTGTGCTCGCCCGCACCGAGAGCTTCCAGAACCTGTCGATGAACAGCGAGTCTCCGTTCTTCGTCGACAGCGTCGTCAACGCCGGTTCCTCTCTGATCCGCGCCACCAGGGAATCCCTGGTCACGGAGATCGCTGCGCTGCCGGCGGGCACGAGCACATCCGGGGACATCACCCTGGCCGACCTCGCCGGCGCCGGCTCCCAGATCACGGTTTCGGTCGACGGAGGCGCCCCCGTCACCGTGGAGGCGTTCGACGCCTCGGCGCCCCCGGCGAACCTGGCCGCACTCGCGACCGCGGTGGCCACGGCGATCAACAACGCTCTCGGCGCCGGGACCGTCGCCGTCTCCACTGCGGGGCAGGGCATCGAGATCGAGTCGGCGACGACCGGCGACGAGACTTCCGCTGTCGCCATCACCAACGCGGCGCAGAACGACGGTGCCGCAGTCCTGCACCTCGGGCTCGCCAACGGCGGAACGGAGACACCGGCAGTTGCCGGTCTGCGCCCGGCGCCGACCGGCACGAGCGGCGCCGGGGTCAGCCAGTCGACACTCGCCGCCGCCAATCCGGCAATGGAACTCGACCTCACGCTGGACCCCGGCGCCGCTGCACCGGCCACAACGATCCTGAGTTTCGCGGCCGGCACGTTCACCGCCACGACCACGGTGGCCGACGCGGCCCAGACCGTGCAGGCCGCGATCCGGGCCTCGGCGCCCACCAATTCGGTCTTCAGTCAGGCCACCGTCGCCACAGTGGCCGGCGCGCTCCAGGTCACCATGGGCGGGTCGCCCAACGTCGTCGCCGAGTTCGACACCAGCGGCACTCCGAGCCTCGCGACGGCGTTGGGCCTCCGCACCGGCCAGGCCGGCGTCTTCGAGAACGTCGCCAGCTACGCCCTCGGTGTCGGTGACGTCCGCAATGCCCAAGCGGCGGTCGTCCAGGGATTCGACGGTACTCGGGGCGGGGCGACGGAACTGATGGGCAGCCAGGCCGATCGCACGGGCATCTGGGCGCTCGACGATGTCGGACTGTTCAATCTGCTCTGCATCCCCGAAACCTCTGCGCTCCCGGATCCCAACGACATCTCGGTCATCTCGTCGGCGGCCGCCTACGCGACCGACCGTCGGGCCTTCTACATCCTCGACCCGCCGGACCGGGTCGACAGCGTGACCGGGATCGAGGCGTGGGTTGGCGGGATCGGCCTCTCGTCGAAGAACGCGGCGGTGTACTTCCCGCGGGTCCAGTTCGGCGACCCAAACGAGAACTACCGCATCGCCAGCTTCGCTCCGTCGGGAACTCTCGCCGGGCTCTACGCGCGAACCGATGCCTCCCGTGGCGTCTGGAAGGCTGCCGCCGGCACCGAGGCCAGCCTGTCGAATGTCGCGTCACTCGCAGTGCCGATCACCGACGACGAGAACGGTGTGCTGAACAAACTCGGCATCAACTGCTTGCGCATGTTCCCCGTCTATGGCCGGATCAGCTGGGGCGCACGCACGACCGACGGTGCCGACCAGAAGGCGTCGGAGTGGAAATACATCCCGGTGCGGCGGACCGCCCTCTACATCGAGGAGAGCTTGTTCCGGGGACTGAAGTGGGCGGTCTTCGAGCCCAACGGGGAAGCGCTCTGGGCCCAGTTGCGGCTGGCGGCGGGCGCGTTCATGCACAACCTGTTCCGCCAGGGCGCGTTCAAGGGCACCTCGCCGAGCGACGCGTACTTCGTCAAGTGCGACGCCGAGACGACGACCCAGAACGACATCGACCTCGGCATCGTCAACATCCTCATCGGCTTCGCTCCGCTGAAGCCGGCGGAATTCGTCTTCATCAAGCTCCAGCAGATGGCTGGACAACTCGACACGTAGGAGGCCGTCGTGGCTCAGTTCTCGGTCAACGCGAGCCGGTTCGATCCGTACAAGAATCACAAGTTCCGTGTGCGCTATGAGAGTGGCGCCTACGTCGCCGGCGTGAGCAAGGTCAGCGCCCTCACCCGCACCACCGAGACGGTGGATCACCGTGAG
The DNA here is from genome assembly GCA_965601935.1 of uncultured Ilumatobacteraceae bacterium. GTDB lineage: Bacteria > Actinomycetota > Acidimicrobiia > Acidimicrobiales > Ilumatobacteraceae > CBFCWZ01. The sequence goes on along the minus strand of CBFCWZ010000046.1, from coordinate 3,108 downwards.
GGCGGCGACCCGAGCATGGTCCGCAAGTCGCCGGGCCAGACCAGCTTCGGTCCGATCACGCTGGAACGAGGGGTGACCCACGATCCCGACTTCGAACAGTGGGCGAACCAGGTGTGGAACTTCGGTGCCGGCCTCGGCGCCGAAGTCTCTCTGGCGGACTTCCGGCGCAACCTCATCATCGAGATGTACAACGAGGCGGGTCAGCTCGCGATCTCCTATTTCGTGTTCCGTTGCTGGGTGTCGGAGTTCCAAGCGATCCCCGACCTCGACGCCAGCGGCAGCGCCATCGCGATCCAGACCCTCCAGCTCCAGCACGAGGGGTGGGAGCGCGACGTTGCGACGGTCGAGCCGACCGAACCCTCGCTCCCACTCGAACCGCCGGCCTGAGCGCATGCTGGACGGCGCGGCACTGCTCGAGATCTGGGAGCGCGGTCAGGTCCTCGATCTCAACGGGCGTGCACTCGCCGCGCTCAGCGTGTGGTCGGGCGAAGCCCTCGATGGATCACTCCCCCTCGACGAGATGACGACCCGCCTGCTCCGGCTGCGCGCCGAGATGTTCGGGCCCGAACTCGAGTACTTCGCCACCTGCACGTGTGGCGAACAGCTCGAGTTCGCCGTGCCGATCGAGGCATTGCTGGCGGCCGACGTGCCGCCGCCGGGTGAGGAAAGCCTGATCGTCACGACGCCGTGCGACGGCGAACTCTCCCTCCGGTGCCGGGTGCCCTCGGTCGACGCAATCACGCAGGCGCTGGCGTCTCCGGTCCCCCGCCGGGCGCTGTTCGAATGGTGCGTCGAGGTCGCCGACGCCGCATCGCCGACGCCGATCGGGCAGCTCGGCGACGACGTCGTCGACGAGGTCGAAGCCTGGCTCGACGAGCACCATCCGATGCTCGACATCGCCCTCGACGTCGAATGCCCGGAGTGCGGGTCCCGCTGGCGGGAGGCAGTGGACGTGGCCGGCCACGTGTGGGGAGACATCGACCTCGAAGTTCGCCGGCTCCTCTCCGAGGTCGCGATATTGGCGCGCACCTACCACTGGAGCGAGCCGGAGATCCTCGCCATGAGCAAGCAGCGGCGGGCTCACTACCTCGAGGCGCTCGCGTGACAGCGCTCTTCGACCGCGTCCTGCGTCGCGCCGCCGGTCTGGCGACCGCTCGCCCGCTCGTGCCGGCACACCATGATCCAGCGGACGCCCGAGCCGTCGATACGGAAGGGGGCGAGGACGCACCTCTCCGGCGCAGCCTCGCCGACGGTCTCCGCAGCGCACCCGCGTCCGACTCGCCGGACGTGGCATCGCCCGCAGCACCCGCTGAGCCGGCCGCCGCGCCCGTGGCGCGCCCCGGAGCAGTGCCGCCGGGGGCCGCGCCACAGCGGGCAGCGGACCCGGCCGATGAATCGTCCGCCCGCCCAACTCCCATGCAACCCCGGACCCGCTCCGCAGGTGACGACCGCGTGGACGCCCGGCCCAGCGACGCAGGGCGGGACGACCGTCCCGTCGCTCGCCCGTCGCGCCCGAGCCCGGGACCCGGCGCTGCGGCCCCGCGGGGCGAGAGTCCCGCACCGTCGTTCGTCGACGCCGGGATTTCGCCGGTGGCACCGCTGCGGGCGGCGAAACGGTCAGCGGCGACACGCCGTCCCCCACCTGCGCAGGACACCCACGACCGGAAGACCCGAGCGGTGCTGAACGCCCCTGCGGAGCAACCCGCCGCCCGCCCCGGCGTCGAACCGATGCCGATGGGGGAACGCGAAGCCGACAGCCTTCCGGCGCTCCGGCGCCGAGAGCCACCATCGGATGACGCCGAGTCGACTCCCCGGCACCCGACCCCGCCGCGCCGCGACGCCACACCGACGGTGGCCGCACGACGAGGCGCGCCGCCGGACGGCACACACCAGGAGGAGCCGAGTCCCCCGCCCGTCACGATCACCATCGGGCGCATCCACCTCGCCGCCCAGACCGAGCCTGAAGCTCCGCCGCCTGCTCCGGTGCACCTCGGCCTCGCCGACTACATGGACGACAGAGACGGGATCCGCAGCAACCAGCGACCGCGAGGCATCTCGTGAGCAACGCCCTCGCCATCGCCGCAGTGACCGAGACCTTCTCGCGGATCATCGAGCAAGCCGCCCAGACCGCGGTCGCGGGGGCGATCATCAGCAACTCGGCTCCCCGGGCGCCGGCGAGCAATGATCCGACGGTCAGCGTCTACCTCTTCCACGTTGCGGAGAGCGCCCACTTCCGCAGCGCCGACCTGCCCACCCGCAATCCCCGCGGCACTCTCGTCACCCCACCCCGGATCGGCCTCGAGCTGGACTACCTCGTCTCGTTCTACGGGCAGAGTGAGGAGCTCGAACGCGAGCGCATGATCGGCCAGGTGGCCAGCACCGTCCACGGCCGGCCTCTGCTCAGCCCCGAGGCGATCCAGACTGCGATCGACGACCAGATCGCCCTCGACCCGACCCATTTCCTCCTTGGCGCCGACCTGTCGGCCCAGGTCGAGGGGGTCCGAGTGTGCCCGCTCGACCTGGACCTCGAGGCGATGTCGAAACTGTGGTCGGTCTTCTTCCAGGAGCCGCACACCCTCTCGATCGCCTATCGCATCTCGATCGTCCTGATCGAAGTCGAGGCCATGCAGGACGAGGGTCTGCCGGTCCAGGTGCGCCAGATACGCGCCGTCCCCGTGGGTGCCCCGGTCATCCTGTCCGTGGCGCCGGCCTCGCTCCCGTTCTCGCTCTCGGGAAGCACCCTCGATCTCATCGGGACCGGGTTGGCGGCGGAGCAGGTCCGGGTCCTGTTCGACGGTGTTGCCGCCCCGCCGCAACTGGTGACCGCCAACCGGGTCGTGGTCCCGGTTCCGGTGACGCTCGCCGCGGGAATCAGGGTGCTGCACGTCGCCCACATGGTCGAGTGGGGCTCCCCGAACGCCCCGGACCCCCGACCACTGATCGAGTCGAACCGGGTCGCGTTCGCGCTCCAGCCGATCGTCGAGAGCTCGCCGGCGGCGGTCGCCACACCCGGCCCACTCGCTGTCGACGTGCTGCCCGAGGTCCAACCCGGCCAAACCGTCCGGCTGATCCTGCGCGAGACACCGGCGAGCGCTCGCGGGGCGGCAC
>CBFCWZ010000045.1:0-15897 GCA_965601935.1 uncultured Ilumatobacteraceae bacterium | reverse complement strand
GTTCGAGGAGGGCGGATGACACGCGGCCGGGTGGTCCGGGTCGCCGGTCCGGTCGTGGTGGCCGAGGGCCTCGACCAGGTGCGCCTGTACAACGTCGTACGCGTCGGCCGGCGAGAGTTGATCGGCGAGGTGATCCGGCTGAAGGGGTCCGAGGCGGTCATCCAGGTGTACGAGGACAGCAGCGGGCTCCAGGTGGGGTCGAAGGTCGCCGACAGCGGTGAACCACTCACCGTGGAACTGGGCCCGGGTCTCCTCGGGAGCATCTTCGACGGGGTGCAGCGCCCGCTGCCGGCTCTGGCCGAGGACGGCGATCCCTTCGGCCGCCCATTTCTCCGCCGTGGGGTCGAACGGCCCTCACTCGACCGGGAGCGACCCTGGCCGCTCGAACACCGCGTCGCGGCCGGTGACACGGTCGTCGCCGGGGACGTCGTCGCGGCCACCGAGGAGACGCCGGCACTCACCCACCTCGTGCTCGTACCGCCCGACTGCGCCGGCACGGTCACGGCGGTCGGGCCCACGGAGGCCACGATCGACGAACCCGTCGTGTGGATCGACGGTCGGCCGCTCACCATGTTGCAGCGCTGGCCGGTCCGGAGACGTCGCCCGGTCGCCAGCCGTCTCGACCCCGCGGTGCCGCTGGTGACCGGACAGCGGGTCGTCGACACGCTCTTCCCCGTGGCCCGCGGCGGGTCGGCCACGATCCCCGGCGGGTTCGGAACCGGAAAGACCGTCCACGAACAGACCCTGGCCAAGTGGTCGGACGCCGACGTCATCATCTACGTCGGGTGCGGCGAGCGGGGCAACGAACTCGCGGAGGTGCTCGACGAGTTCCCTCGGCTCGTCGATCCGCGCACCGGAGCGTCGCTCATGGAACGGACGATCCTCGTCGCCAACACGTCCAACATGCCGGTGGCCGCACGAGAGGCATCGGTCTACACCGGCATCACCATCGGCGAGTACTACCGGGACCAGGGATACGACGTCGCCCTCATGGCCGACAGCACGAGCCGTTGGGGGGAGGCTCTGCGCGAGGTGGCCAGCCGGCTCGAGGAGATGCCCGGCGAGGAGGGGTACCCGGCGTACCTGCCGTCGCGCCTGGCGGAGTTCTACGAGCGAGCGGGGGCGGCGACATCGACCGGAACGGAGCCGCGGACGGGCTCGGTCACCGTGGTCGGGGCGGTTTCGCCACCTGGCGGCGATTTCTCCGAACCCGTGACCCAGTACAGCCTGCGCCTGGCCGGGACGTTCTGGGCGCTGGACTCCGACCTCGCCCGACGGCGCCACTTCCCGTCGATCCACTGGACCCGGAGCTACTCGCTGTACGAACTCGGCGAGTGGTTCAACGAGACCGTCGCCGACGACTGGGACGACCAACGTGTGTGGGCCCTGCGGCTCCTGAGTCAGGAAGAGGAGCTGCAGAGCATCGTCCAGCTGCTCGGAATCGAGGTGCTCGCCCCGTCCGAACGGGTGGCGTTCCAGACCGGACGGCTGCTGCGCGAGGACTTCCTCCAGCAATCTGCCTACGACGAGATCGACAGCTACTGCCCGCTGACGAAGCAGTACTGGATGCTGAAGGTGATCCGTCACCTGCACGAGGCGGTCCTGGACGTCGTCGACGACACCACCGACATCGAGCGCATCGCCCTGCTCGACACCGTCGCCGAGGTGGCGCGAATGCGGTCGTGGCTGCCCGACGACGCGGCCGAGGCAGCAGACGAGTTGATGCGCCGGGTCGATGAGGAGGTGGCGTCGCTGTGAGGCTTCGACGAGGACTGCACACGACCGAGCTCCGCACCGTCCACTACGTGTCGGGACCGTTGATCTTCATCGACGGCGCCACCGGCGTTCACTCCGCCGAGGTGGTGGACATCGTGGCACCCGACGGGGGAATCCGGCGGGGCCAGGTGCTCGAGATCGACCGAGACCGCGCGGTCGTCGAGGTCTACAGCGGGACACGCGGTCTCGACATCGCCTCGACACGGGTCCGGCTCGGCGGTGACGCGGCCCGGACACCGGTCGGCGACAGTCTCCTCGGACGCATGCTCGACGGGACGGGACGACCGATCGACGGTGGGCCACCGGTGATGGCCGAGGCCTTCTGGGACATCAACGGCCTGCCGATCAACCCCGCCGCCCGCCGCTACCCGTCGGAGTACATGGAGACCGGCATCTCCGCGATCGACGGGCTCAACACCCTGCTGCGTGGACAGAAGCTGCCCATCTTCTCCGGCTTCGGGCTGCCCGCCGGAGAGTTGGCGGCCGGGATCGCTGCCGAGGCACGGGTGCCGGGCGGTGGCGACCAGCCATTCGTCGTGGTGTTCGCGGCGATGGGCATCACGCACCGGGAGATGAGCTTCTTCCGCCGCAGCCTGGAAGACAGCGGACAGCTCAGTCGCACGGTGCTCTTCGTGAACCTGGCCGACGACCCGACGATCGAACGGCTCGTCACACCCCGGCTCGCACTGACGGCCGCCGAGTACCTCGCCTTCCACCGCGACTACCACGTCCTCGTGATCCTCACCGACATGACCAACTACTGCGAGGCCCTCCGCGAGGTCGCCACCGCCAGAGAGGAAGTGCCCGGTCGCCGCGGTTACCCGGGGTACATGTACACCGACCTCGCGACGATCTACGAGCGCGCCGGCCGCCTCCACGGACACGCCGGCTCGGTCACCCAGCTGGTCATCGTGTCGATGCCCGACGACGACCTCACCCACCCGATCCCCGACCTGACCGGATACATCACGGAAGGTCAGATCGTGCTGTCGCGCGAACTCCACCGCCGCGGGGTGTCACCACCGATCGACGTGTTGCCCAGCCTCAGCCGGTTGATGTCGTCGGGGATCGGCGCGGGCAACACCCGCAGCGACCACCGAGAGGTGGCCGATCAGCTCTACGCCACCTACGCGCAGGGCCGCGACCTCCGCCGGCTGGTGGCGATCATCGGTGAGGCAGGTCTCTCCGAGGCCGATCGCCGGTGTCTGGCGTTCGCCGATGCCTTCGAGCAGGAGTTCGTCCACCAGTCCGGGGGCCGCTCGATCGACGAAACGCTCGACGTGGCATGGCGACTCCTGGCGGCCTTCCCCGACCGTGAACTGAAGCGGATCAGCGAGGCAACCCTCGCGGCGCACCGCGCCCCCGAGTGACGGTGCAGTTGCACGCGCCCTGATCGGCACCTGCGTGCATCGGCCGGCAGGCGCCAGAGTCGCCGGTGGAGGTCGTCACGTGCGCAGGACGCTGGTGAGCAGGATGCTCGTCTCACTGTTGATGACGCCCGGGACGGAGCGGATCTGGCCGAGAATCCGGTCGAACTGGGCGAGCGAGGGGGCCCGGACCTCGGCAATCAGATCCCAACCGCCGTTGGTCGTGTGGAGCGCCTGGAGCTCGGGCATCCCCCGCAGGTGGGTGATCACCTCCGCGGTCGTGCGGCCCTCGACCTCGAGCATCGCGATCGCCCGCACGTCGTCGTCGCCGTAGTCGTCCTTCACCCTCACGGTGAACCCGAGGACGACCCCTGACTGCACGAGTCGTCCGAGGCGTTGGTTCACCGTCGCCCTCGACACGCCCAACCGGCGAGCGAGGGTGGTGACGGGAGCTCGGCCGTCGGCCCGCAGCAGCGAGATCAACCGCCGATCCATCTCGTCCAGCTCGTACACCGACTTCTCCTCACAGATTGGCACATCGTTGGTATCGATCTGCGTCGTCCTCACACACTATTTCGACGATCTGGCGATTGTCGATGCACATCGTCGAGCGTACGGTGAATCACACCAACGTCATTCGCCGCTGCCGGCAAGAGGGAACCATGGTCCAGTTCGTCAACGTCTCGCACCTCGCCGCGTGGGTGACCGACACGGGTCCGGAGCGAATCCTCGCCGAGCTGACCGATGCGATGGAACGCGAGTTCCGGCGTTGGCCCGAGTTCGACAAGACGCCCCGCCTCCCGAGCCACTCCCCCGACGGCGTGATCGAGCTGATGCCCACGAGCGACGGGGTCGAGTACGGCTTCAAGTACGTCAATGGTCACCCGATCAACACGAGCCGGGGCCTGCAGACCGTGACGGGCTTCGGCGTGCTGGCCGACGTGGCCACCGGATACCCGATCCTGTTCTCCGAGATGACGCTGCTGACCGCGCTGCGCACCGCGGCAACCTCGGCGATGGTGGCCCGCCACCTGGCGCCGCCGGGGTCGTCGACGATGGCGATGATCGGGTCGGGCGCCCAGGCCGAGTTCCAGGCGCTGGCAATGCGTTCGGCCCTCGGGATCAACACGCTGCGCGTGTTCGACGTCGACCCCGCCGCCATGGACAAGTTCCTCCGCAACGCGACGTCACTCGGCTTCGACGTCGCACTCGCCGAGAACGCGGCCGACGCCGTCCGCGGCGCAGACGTCGTCACGACCTGCACCGCCGACAAGCGGAACGCGACCGTTCTCAGTGCCCAGATGGTGCACCAGGGGATCTCGGCCGGCGTTCACCTCAACGCCATCGGCGGCGACTGCCCCGGCAAGACCGAACTCGACCTCGAGTTGGTCAAGGAGGCCACGGTCTTCGTCGAGCACGCGGAGCAGACCTTCATCGAAGGCGAGATCCAGAAGCTCCCCGGCGACTGGCCGATCCGCGAGTTCTGGCGGGTCCTCGCCGGGGATGCACCTGGCCGCACCTCCGACACGGAGATCACGCTGTTCGACTCCGTCGGGTTCGCGGTCGAGGACTTCACCGCGCTGCGCTATCTGCACCGCTCGATCCAGGGCACCGACTACTTCGAGATCCTCGACCTCGTCGCCGAACCCGACGACCCGAAGAACCTCTTCGATCTGATCCGGACGCGTCAGCCCGCGGTCGTCTGACCGTCGCACCGACGAACCAGGCGCCGGCGTTCGGCTCGCCCGAGATGGGGCACCCGCTGGTGCGCAGAATGCTCCATGTGCCGGTGGCCGAACGGGCGGCACGCCGTCGATCACGTAGTGTCCGACCATGTCCGACGACGCCTCCGAGGAGCAGGTCGACACCGGAAGCTCGGCAGCTCGAACGATCACGCTGTTGATCATCGGGCTGGTCCTGATCGGGGCGGTTCTGGCGATCGTCTCGATCGTCGGCGACGGAGCCGATGACGACGCGCCCGGCAGCTCGTCGGCCCCGACCACCGAGGTCACTGCGACCGACCCGCCCGAGACCGACCCGCCCGAGACCGAGCCGCCGGCCACCGACGCACCCGAGACCACTGCTCCGCCCGAGACCGACCCTCCGGAGACGGATCCACCCGAGACCGACCCTCCGGTCACCGACCCTCCGCCGGCAGATCTCTCGTTCACGGTCGGGGGCATCGACGACGGTCAGCCGATCCCGCGCCGATTCACGTGCGACGGCGCGAATGAGCCGCCCGTGATCACGATCGGGGACGTACCGGAGAAGACGCAGCAACTCGCCTTCCTCATGGAGGATCCCGACGCCCCGGACCGCACCTTCGTGCACTGGGTCGCCTACGGGATCGCTCCCGACATCGGTGAGTTCAGCGACGGCCGCAGCGACGTCACCTACGGGCTCAACGACGTCCAGCTCCTCGACTGGTTCGGACCGTGTCCGCCCGAAGGTGACGGGCCGCACAACTACACCTTCACCTTGTTCGCGCTCGACGAACCGCTCGACCTCGAGCCCGGGCTCGACGGGCGCCAACTCCGCAGCGCAATCGAGCCGGCAGTACTCCGGGAGACCAGCATCGTCGCCCCCTACGAGAGGTGACGACCCCGGCAGTCAGCCGAGAGGAGGGCCGACGAACTGGGCGTCGTACGGCTGGATGGCCGCAACGAGTCTGTCGACATCGACCTCCTTGGGATCCGGGATCCGCGCCTCGGTGGCCGGTTCGCTGGCGTCCACGTGGAACTGCTCGAAACCACCAGGTGTGTTGATCTCGAGGATCTTGGCCCCGTCGGGCCCTGAGATGAATCCGTGCGGCACCTCGCGTGGCAGGAAGACCGACGCCCCGGCCTCGACCGTGATGAGTTCGCCGTCGCCGATCTTCGCCCGTAGCTCCCCCTCCAGCACATAGAGAAGCTGATCTTCGCGGGAGTGCACGTGCATCGGCGGCGACCAGTTCGCCGGCAACCACTGCTCCATCATCGAGATGGCGCCGTCCGTCTCGTGGGTCGATGCCTGCACCCGCATGAAGACCCCCTCGAACCAGATGTCTCGGCTCTCCTGTCCACTCATGGCGTCCACCTGTCCCCTTTCCGCCGATCCTTCCGTCCCGGCGAGTTCGTGATATGGTGAGTTGCTCGGCGACGAGAAGGCCGACCTGCTTCGTCACTCCCTCGCAATCGTGATCGGGAGCGAGGCCGTGATCGCCCTCACCGACGCCTGCAAGCTCGACGAGGGCGACGCCCGCGACGTGACGCGGTGGGCCTGCGAGGCGCTGGTGGCCCACGCCCTCCGCGGGTGAATCAGGCCAGTGGCAGGCCGAGGTTGCGGGCGATCACCAGGCGCTGGATCTCACTCGTGCCCTCTCCGATCTCGAGGATCTTGGCGTCGCGATAGAACCGCGCGACAGGCGTCTCCTCGATGAACCCCGCTCCCCCGAGCACCTGCGCCGCCAACCGCGTCGCGTCCACCGCAGCCTCGGTCGAGTAGAGCTTGGCCATCGCTGCTGCCTGGCTGATCGAGCGGCCCCGATCCTTCAACCAGGCCGCCTTGTAGGTGAGGTTGTGGGCGTTCTCCACCTTCACCGCCAGATCCGACAACTGGAATGCAAGTCCCTGGAACCGTCCGATCGGGCCACCGAAGGCGTTCCGCTCCCCCGCGTAGTCCAATGCCGTCTCGAGGCAGGCGCGGGCACAACCGAGAGCGAGCGCGGAAATCGCGATGCGGCCGTCGTCGAGGATCGTCAGGAAGTTGCGCACACCGCGACCCGGCGCCCCGAGCAGGTTCGCCTCGGGGACACGGACCTCGTCGAGCGTGATCCCGTGCGTGTCGCTGGCGTGCCACCCCAGCTTGTCGTAGGCGGGCTCGATGATCATCCCCGGCGTGCCGGCGGGAACGATGAACGACGAGATCCCCTCGTCGGTGCGGGCGGTGACGCTGACGACCGACGTGATCTCGGTGCCGCAGTTCGTGATGAACGCCTTCGAACCGTCGATCACCCACTCGTCACCGTCGAGGCGGGCCTTCGAGCGGGTGGCGGCCACGTCGGACCCGCCGTCGGGCTCGGTCAGTCCGAACGCGCCCAGCCGCTCCCCGCTCACGAGGGCAGGTAACCACTCGTCGCGCTGGTCGTCGTTGCCGAACTGGTGGATCGGGTTGGCCCCGAGGCCCACACCCGCCGAGAGCGTGATCCCCATCGACTGGTCGACCCGTCCGATCTCCTCGATCGCGACGCACAGCGACGTGAAGTCGCCGCCGGCACCACCCCAGCGCTCCGGGAAGACGATGCCGAAGAGGCCCAACTCCCCCATCTGACGAACGACGTCGACCGGGAAGTGATGGTCGCGGTCCCACTGTGCAGCATGCGGGGCGATCTCGCCCTCGGCGAACTCACGGACGGTCGTCCGCAGCATCTCGTGTTCGTCAGTGAGCTCCCAGCTCATCGAGGCCCTCCTCGTCGTGGGTCAGAATTCCCAGTGTTGGCGCGCCGCCACCAGAGTCGGCACGCCGACCTCTCCGGTGGAGGCATCCTCCGGCCGGAACGGCTGGTCGATCAGGGCCGCCAGTGTTGCACCTGTGGACTTGCTCAGGGCCTCGAAGTCGTAGCCACCCTCGAGAGCAACCACCGTGCGCCGGGGCGGCATCAGCGATTGCAGCCGTACCGCCAGGTCGGCGTAGTCGGCCGACGTGAGTTCGAGCCCCGCGAGCGGGTCGCGCTGATGGCCGTCGAAGCCGGCCGAGATGAGCAGCCACGTGGGCTGGAACTCGGCGAACAGTGGGGCGAGCACCTCGTCGAACGCACGCCGATAGGTGTCGCCGCGGGTTCCGGCGGGGAACGGCAGGTTCATGTTCGTGCGGCGGGCATCCGCACCGCCGGTCTCCAGTGGCCTCCCGGTTCCCGGGTAGAGCGGCGACTCGTGGAGCGACACGTAGAGAACCCGCGGATCGTCGTAGAAGATGTCCTGGGTACCGTTGCCGTGGTGGACGTCCCAGTCGACGATCGCCACCCGCTCGCCTTCCTCGGCGAGCACGGCGGCGGCCACGGCGACGTTGTTGAACAGGCAGAACCCCATCGCCCGATCGGGCACCGCGTGGTGACCCGGTGGGCGGCCGGCCGCGAACGACACGTCGCACCGGTCGCTCTTGAGGGCGTCGACGGCGTCGATCACCGCGCCGGCCGCACGGCGCGCGGTGGTCCATGATCCCGGCGCGGCGAAGGTGTCGGGGTCGAGGTCGCCTCCCCCACCGGCACAGAATCGTTCGACGGCCTCGACGTACGCCTGGTGGTGCACCAGCGCCAGTTCGTCGGGCGTGGCGAGACGGGGCTCGTGATACCGGACTGCGCCGAACAGGTCGGCCTCGGCGATCCCGTTGAGCGACGCCTCCACCCGGCCTCGCCGTTCGGGGTGCCATGACGGCGTGGAGTGTTCGTCGAGTTCGGTCGCCGCGAAGACCGCGATGGGTGTGACCACGAACACAGACTAGGCAGCGGACCAGGGATCTGGCCCCGTCCGAAGGTCCTGAACTGGCCCGACGAGGCTGCAGAAACCCCAGACTGCTGGCATGCTGACGACGTGGACAACCCCGCGGACCAGTCGCCCTGGGCGGCCACCGTGGTGCTGGGCAACGGGGAGTCGGCGTTCGTCCGACCCCTCGTGCCGGCCGACGGTGACGACCTCGCCGCCTTTCACCGCCGCCAGTCGCGCGAGAGCATCTACAAGCGCTTCTTCTCCCCCAAACCGGAGCTGACCGACGCGGACGTCGAACACTTCACCGACGTCGACATGGTCGACCGGGCCGCTCTCGCGGTGGAGGTGCACGACGAGTTCGTCGCCTGGGCGAGCTACGAGAAGTGGCCCGGCCGCAACGACGCCGAAGTGGCCTTCATGGTCGACGACGAGATGCAGGGGCGTGGGATCGCCACTCTCCTGCTCGAGCACCTCGCCGCCATCGCCCGCAGCAACGGAATCGACCGGTTCACCGCTGAAGTGCTTGCCGAGAACCGCTCGATGCTGGCCGTGTTCGCCCGTGCCGGCTGGCCCCTGCAGCGTCGCTTCGATTCGGGCGTCGTCGACCTCGACTGGGATCTCGAGGCCACCGAGGAATTCCTCGACAGCGTCGAGCGCCGGGAACAGCGTGCCGACTCGCGGGCGATCGCAAGGATCCTGCTGCCTCGAGCCGTGGCCGTCATCGGCGCTTCTCCCCGCGAGGAGACCGTGGGCGGTGCACTCTGGAAGCACGTGTCGAAGAGCGTCAGCGTTCCGGCCTATCCGGTGAACCCTGGCCACGACGAGATCAACGGTGTGGACTGCTACGCCACGGTCGACGATCTCCCCGACGAGGTGTCGCTCGCCGTCGTCGCCGTGCCTCCGCACGACCTCGACGCCACGATCGACTCCTGCATCGACAAGCGGATGCGCGGTGCGATCATCGTCACCTCCACCGACGTTCCCGGTGTCGACGTCGACATCGAGGCCCTCGTCACCCGGGCGCGGCGCAACGGGCTGCGAATCATCGGACCATCGAGCATGGGGGTCGCCTCGCCCAACCCCGATGCTCCCCTGCAGGCCGCGCTGGTCGACGTCAACACGCCGGTCGGCGGCGTCGCCGTGTCGATGCAGTCCGGCTCGCTCGGCGGGTCACTGCTCCGCCAGGCAGGCGACCTGGAACTGGGTCTCACGTGGTTCGTGTCGCTCGGCGACAAGGTCGACGTGTCGGCCAACGACCTCCTCCAAGCCTGGCTCGACGACGACAACGTGCGCGTCGTCGCCCTCTACACCGAGGCGTTCGGCAATCCGGCCAAGTTCGCCCGCATCGCTCGTCGCATGTCGCTCACGCGACCGATCGTCGCCGTCCACACCGGTGCTGTCACCGGCTCGGCCGGCAAGGCGATGTACCAGCAGACGGGCGTGATCGAAGTGCCCACCGTCGCCGATCTCCTCGACACCTGCCGGGTGTTCTGCTCCCAACCGGTGATGAAGGGCCCGCGGGTCGCCGTCGTCACGAACTCCCGGAGCCCGGCCTCGCTCCTCGACACGGCCCTCGAGTCGGCACATCTCGAGCCACGGATCACCGGGACGGGTCGCGGCTGGGAGTCGACCCCCGACGACTACGCCGCGTCGATCGAGTCGGCTCTTGCCGACGACGACGTCGACGGCATCGTGGTGTTGTACGCACCGGCGGTGGCCAACGAGGTCAACCTGCCCGCCGCGGCGATCGACGCCGCAGCCGACAACGCCTCGAAGCCCGTGGTCACGGTGTCGCTCGGTACGGTCGACGGTCCGCTGCTTCCCGGCTCTGCGGTGCCGAACTTCGCGTTCCCCGAGCAGGCCGCCGCTGTCCTCGCCCGCTCATGGGCCTACGGCTCCTGGCTCGCCGAGCAGGCCGAGGGCGAACCCGAGACTCTTCGGCCGGTCGATCCGGCAACGGCACACGAGGTGCTGCGGGAGAGCCTGGGCGACCACGACGAGGCCCACCCCCACGTCGACCTGGTGCAGCGCCTCCTCGCCAGCTACGGCGTCGACTTCGCCCCTGCAGTCGATGCCACACCGGACACTGCAGTCGCCAGCGCCCAAGAGCTCGGCTTCCCCGTGGCGATCAAAGCCCACAAGCGTCGGCCGGGCCGCTCGGTGCGGGCCGGTGTGGCGCTCGATCTCGACTCCCAGGACGACGTGGTGGACGCGATCGTCGCCATGACCGAGAGTCTGCAGGGTGACGCCAGTGACATCCTCGTGCAGCGGATGGTCACCCCCGGGGTCGACGTCCGCGTGCGCTGTCGCCACGACGACCGTCTCGGGGTCGTGGTGAACGTGGGCCTGGGCGGCGAGCAGGCCGACGCCATCGGCGACACGACGAGCCGCCTCGCTCCTCTCGCGCCGGCCGGAGCCAGATCGATGATCAACGACACACGGGTCGCCAGGGCGCTCGAGGCGGGCGGATTCGACCCGTCGCCGCTCGTCGATGTCATCGTCCAAGCGGCGCAACTCGCTGCGGACCACGACGAGATCGAAGAACTCGACCTCAACCCGGTCATCGTCTCGGACGACGGCGCCGTCGCCACCGACGCCAAGCTGACGCTCCGCCGCCACGACGACGCCACCGCCCCGATCCGGCGCCTCGACTGACGCGGGAACAGCCAGGGGGCTGGTCTCGTGCGGCGCGGTAGCGTGCGGTCCATGGCGTCTCCCGAGGAGTTCGAAGGCCCGTCGACCGAGTTGTTGCAGACGATGATCCGCAACGAATGCGTGAACGACGGAACCCCCGACTCGGGCTTCGAGACACGCAATTCCGACGTGCTGGTGCAGTACCTCGAGGGCCCTGGGGTCGAGGTCGAGACGTACACGCCGAGGGAGGGTCGCGACTCGATGGTCGCTCGCATCGCGGGATCCGACCCCGATGCGCCCGCCCTGTGCCTGATGGGCCACACCGACGTGGTTCCGGTGAGCCCGTCGGGTTGGGAGCACGATCCGTTCGGTGGCGAACTGATCGACGGCGAAGTGTGGGGACGAGGCGCGATCGACATGCTCAACCTCACGTCCACGATGGCCGTTGCCGTCAAACGCCTGGCACGCGAGGGCTTCACGCCGAAGGGCGACCTCATCTACTTCGGGGTCGCCGACGAAGAGGCCGGAGGGGTGTGGGGCGCCGAGTGGATGGTGGAACACCACTGGGACGCGATCGAGGCCGAGTACGTCCTCACCGAGCTCGGCGGGTGGTCGACGGTGGGCGCCGACGGTGACCGCCGCGTCACCGTGAACGTCAACGAGAAAGGGATGTCGTGGCGTCGCCTGCGGGTGTCGGGAACGCCGGGACACGGCTCGATGCCGTTCGGCGCCGACAACGCGCTCGTCAAGGCCGCCGAGATCGTCCGTCGCCTCGACGAGTACCGGCCGTCGCCCCATCTCGACGAGGTGTGGGGCGCCCAGGTGGCCGCCTTCGATCTGCCCGACGAGATCAAGGCGGGGTTGCTCGACCCGGCCGCCATCTGGGACACGATGAAGGGCCTGCCCACGCCGGTGGCCCGCACGTGCCACGCTCACACCCACACGACCCTTTCCCCGAACGTGGTCCACGGGGGCCAGAAGACGAACGTCATTCCCGACACCGTCGACATCGACGTCGACATCCGCACCGTGCCCGGTACCACTCAGGACGACGTGATCGACCATCTCCGGGACGCCCTGGGCGAACTGTTCGAGCACGTGGAGATCGGCGACCTCCAGTTGGCGGACCCCACCTCCTCCCCGTTCGGCGACTCGAACCCGCTGTGGGCGGCGGTCACCGAGCACACCCGGGTCGCCTACCCCGGCGCCACGATGGTCCCCGGGCTGATCGTGGGGGGCACCGACGCGCGCTTCTACCGCGAGAAGGGCTCCACCGCCTACGGCACCGGCCTGTTCTCGCCGTCGATGGATTTCGCCACCTTCGGTTCCCGCTTCCACGGCCACAACGAGCGCATCGACGTCGCCTCCCTCGGCCTCAGCGGCAATTTCTTCTACGGCATCGCCAAGGACCTCGTCGGCTGACCCGCAACGGTGTCAGACACCGCTTCAGGTTGCGCTTCAGCTTCAGCGGAACAGGTCGCGTTCGGGGTCTCTCAGGACCGGGGCCATCGAGGCCTCGTCGTCGGGCCTCCACTCGTAGCCGCGGATGACGCTGACGGGGATCCGGCTGGTGTTGCCCTTCACGAGCTCGGCGGCCGCAGCCAGCTCATCGACGTCGCAGAGTTCCTGGACCCGGAACTCGTGGCCGTGGGGATCGGTCTGGCCGATGTAGCTCCGCAGCGGGTTGATCCCGGCGACCCCGATGGCGACGTCGGTCTGGCCCTCCCTCCACGGACGCCCGAACGTGTCGCTCAGGATGACCGCGACGCCGACACCCAGATCGGCGAATCGGGAACGCATCCGCCGCGCCGAGGCATCCGGGTCACGCGGGAGAACGAGTACCCGGTCGTGAGCACCGCTCGATGATTGATCGACACCCGAGTTGGCGCACACGAACCCGTGATGGGTCTCGGTGATGAGCACGGGCCCGACTTGGCGGACGATCCGCTTCGACTCCCGGAGGACGACCTCGACCACCCTGGGGTCCTTCTCCCACTTGGGAGCCCACTCGCTGGCGAACGACGAGGGCTGTACTTCGTCCAGCTCGATGGCGCATCCCTCGGCCTTCGAGACGATCTTCGAGGTGACCACCACGATGTCGCCGTCCGCCAGTGGAGTGCCCGCAGCGTCAGCCGCCGCATGGATCGACTCGGCGAGGTCGGTGCCCGCGGTGATCTCGGGAAGACCCGGCACGGGGAGGATCTGGACACCAGCCATGCGATGGAAGCTATCTCCCTGTCCGAAGTGCGACAGGATGGGCGGATGCCGACCGAGCAGGTGTCAGAGATCTTCGACCCGTCGCTGTGGGGACCCGTGGAGGGGTTCGACTTCACCGACATCACCTACCACCGGGCGGTGGACGCCGGAGTGGTGAGGGTGGCATTCGATCGCCCGGAGGTACGCAACGCCTTTCGGCCCCACACGGTCGACGAGCTCTACACGGCCCTCGACCATGCCCGCATGAGCACCGATGTGGGGTGCGTGCTCCTCACGGGAAACGGCCCCTCCCCGAGGGACGGAGGGTGGGCCTTCTGCTCCGGTGGCGACCAACGGATCCGTGGCAAGGACGGCTACAAGTACACCCACGCCGACGATGCGGGTGACGGTGGGCTGGGCACGACCGCGTCGGCGATCGACGCCGCGAAGGCGGGCCGGCTGCACATCCTCGAGGTACAGCGGCTCATTCGGTTCATGCCCAAGGTGGTCATCTGTGTGGTGCCGGGCTGGGCGGCAGGTGGCGGGCACTCCCTGCACGTGGTGTCCGATCTGACTCTGGCCAGCACCGAACATGCCCGCTTCAAGCAGACCGACGCCGACGTCGCCAGCTTCGACGGCGGATTCGGTTCGGCGTACCTGGCCCGCATGGTCGGCCAGAAGTTCGCGCGCGAGGTCTTCTTCCTCGGCCGGGAGTACAGCGCCGACGACATGCACCGGATGGGCGCCGTCAACGCCTCGATCCCACATGCCGAGCTGGAGGGGACCGCGCTGCAATGGGGGAAGGAGATCTGTGCCAAGAGCCCGACCGCACAACGGATGCTGAAGTTCTCGTTCAACCTGGTCGACGACGGCCTCGTCGGCCAGCAGGTGTTCGCCGGCGAGGCCACCCGCCTCGCCTACGGCACCGACGAAGCCGCCGAGGGCCGCGACAGCTTCCTCGAGAAACGCCCCGCCGACTGGTCCGACTTCCCCTACCACTTCTGACATGTCCACCCTTCTCGTAGTGGTCGAGAAGTGTGAGGACCGGTCCACCGACATCTCGACCAGGACGAGGACGGCGAGGCTGTGGAGCTGATTCTCGTGGAGGATCCGGAGGATCCGCGGTTCGCCCAGTTCCGGCTGAACGAGCGGGGGCTGGCGAGCCGGGCGGAGAAGCGCGACGACGCCGGGGCGGGACTCTTCCTCGCCGAAGGCGACCTGGTGGTCGAGCGGGCCCGCGAGGCCGGATGCGTCCCGGTGGCTGCGCTGGTCGACCCGGAACGGGTACCCGTGATCGCATCCCGCCTCCACTGCCCGATCTACGCCGGAGGTGTGGAGGTCCGACGGGTCGTGTCCGGGCTCGGGATGCCGCAGCACGTGATCGCCCTCTTCGAGCGGCCGGCCCGTCCCGACGTCGCCACGCTCGCCTCGGCTGCCGATCTCGTCGTCGTTCTCGAGGCGGTCGACAACCCGGCCAACGTCGGGGCGGTCGTCCGCAACGCCGCCGGGCTGGGTTGGGACGGGCTCGTACTCGACCACACGAGTGCCGACCCCCTCGCCCGGCGGGCTCTGCGCGTCGCGATGGGAACCACCTTCGCGCTCCCGCATGCGCGGACGCGCACACTCACATCCGACCTGGCTGCGCTCGAGCGGCACCGCCTGTTCGCGCTCACCCCCGATCCCGGCGCGATCTCGCTACGCGAGGTCCGCATCGAATCCGACGAGCCGAGGGCGATTCTCATCGGCTCCGAGCGGGCCGGGCTGAGCGCGGACCTGCTCCGCATCGCCACCCCGGTCCGCATCCCGATGTCGCATGGCGTCGACTCTCTCAACGCTGCGGCGGCCGCCGCGATCGCGTGTTTCGGCCTGGGCCGATAGAACGGTTCTCCATGTCCGCGGTCCTGCTGCTCACCTGCCCCGACCAGCAAGGGGTCGTGGCCGCCACCTCGGCGTTCATCGCCGAACACCGGGGCAACATCGTCCACGCCGAACAACACGTCGATCAGGACAGCGACGGTGGTGCTCTGTTCTTCCAACGCGTCGAGTTCGAGACCGACGGTTTCGGTCTCGCCCCCCACGAGATCCAGAGCGCGTTCGCTCCCGTGGCCGAGAACCTCGACATGACCGTCCGGCTGCGCTTCACCGGCCGGCCGGTCCCGACGGCGATCATGGCCTCCAAGCAGCCCCATTGCCTCTACGACCTCCTCACCCGGTGGCGTTCCGGAGAGCTCCCGATGGACCTCCGGGTCGTCGTGTCGAACCACCCGGACCACGCCGACATCTGCGCCCACCTGGGCGTCCCCTACGTGCACCTGCCGGTCACCAAGGAGACCAAGCCCGAGCAGGAAGCAGCCGTCCTCGAGGTGCTGGCCGAACACCGGGTCGAACTCGTCGTGATGGCCCGCTACATGCAGATCCTGAGCGACGGGTTCGTCCGCCGGTATCCGATGCAGGTCATCAAC
>CBFCWZ010000044.1:0-16063 GCA_965601935.1 uncultured Ilumatobacteraceae bacterium | reverse complement strand
GTGGCGCCGCCCGCCAGCACGATCCAGCCGGGTTCGAGCACGAGGCCGGCGTCGGCGACCATTCGACTGGCTTCGACGAGGGACCGCATCGGGTCACCGAGGATCGCCGCGCTCGAGCCGATCTCGACGGGCCTCCCACCGCGTTCGAGGACGATGCCGAGGTTGTCGATCGCCATGTCGGGGGGACACCAGTCCCCGACCACGAAGCCCGACGACGACGAGTTGTCGGCGATCACGTCGGCCAGCGAGAACTCGAAGTTCTCGTAGCGGGAGTCGATGAGCTCGGCGGCAGGAGCAACCCCTGCGACCGCCTGCCGGGCCTCGGCGGCGCTGACGGATCCGCTCAGAGGAGCCCCGATCAGGAAGGCCACCTCGGGTTCGAGACGCGGGTGCACGTAGTCGTCGAGCGACACGCTCTGGCCGTCGACGAGGCGCATTCCGTCGGTGAGGCGACCCCAGATGACCTCGTCGACGCCGACCTGGATCATCTTGGCCTTCGAGGTGAGACCCATCTTCACGCCGACGAGTTGCTCGCCACGCCCGAGGCGGCGTTCGATCGAGCGCTCCTGGATGGCATAGGCGTCCTCGACGGTGAGGTCGTGCTCGTGGGTGAACTGCGGGATCGCCGTGGCGGTGTGAGCCGCCTTGTCGGCGATCTCGGCCAGTTGGTCGTGCAGTGCTGTTGTTGTCGCGGACATCGGTCCTCCTACTGGGCGGCGAACGCCGCGGTCACCGAACCCAGCCCGGAGATCCGGGCCTCGAACACGTCTCCGGGCTGTGCTGGAACCATCGGTCCGAGCGCCCCGCTGAGGATCGTGTCGCCGGCCTCGAGCGGCCGACCGGCCGCGGCCATGGTGCGGGCCAGCCAGGCCGCCGAACTCACTGGGCTGCCCAGACAGGCCCGACCCGCCCCGGTCGACACCGGCTCGCCCCGCAGTTCCATCACCATCCCGCAAGTGAGCGGATCGAAGTCGTCCATCGAGACCGGCGAGGAACCGAGCACGTAGAGGCCCGACGATGCGTTGTCGGCCACGGTGTCGACGAAGCTGATCTTCCAGTCGGCGATGCGGGAGTCCACGATCTCGATCGATGCCACCGCGAAGTCGATCGCCCGCAGGACCTCGGCGACAGTGGTGTCGGGGTGGGGCAGGTCGCGGCCGAGCACGAACGCGATCTCGGCTTCGGCGCGGGGCTGCAGCAGGCGGCCGACCGGCACCTCGCTCCCCTCGTCGACGGCCATGTCGGCGAAGAGCATCCCGTAGTCGGGCTGGCTCACGCCGAGCTGGCGTTGGACCGAGGCGGAGGTGAGACCGATCTTGCGGCCCACCAACCGGGCCCCGTCGGCGAGGCGGCGCTCGGTGTTGCGGTTCTGGACGGCGTACGCGTCGTCGACGGTGCCGTCCTCGAGGAGCCCGGCAACGGGGTCACAGGGCTCGCCCGCCTCGGAGGCCTTCCAGAGCTGGGCAGCCGCCTGGTCGAGCGCGTGTTCGTCGATGGTCATGGCTCAGCCCTCACAGCTTGATGCAGACGTTGCTGGACTCGGTGTAGAACTCGAGGCTGTGGACGCCGCCCTCGCGGCCGATGCCCGATGCCTTCTTGCCTCCGAACGAGGTGCGCAGGTCACGGAGGAACCACGAGTTCACCCAGCAGAGGCCCACTTCGAGTTGCCCGGCGACACGGTGAGCCCGTTGCAGGTCGGTGGTCCACAGCGTGGCGGCCAGGCCGTACCGGGTGTCGTTGGCCAGCTCGATCACCTCGTCTTCTGCGTCGAACGGCCGGATGTGGGCGCATGGACCGAAGATCTCGTCGGTGATCACCGTGGCGTCGTCGGGCAGGCCGACCCACACCGTGGGCTCCACCCACGCACCGTCGGCGTACCGTGCGCCGAGGTCGGGCACTCCCCCACCGGTGACCACGGTGGCGCCTTCGTCGACCGCCCGCTGGTAGTAGCCGAGCACCTTCTGGCGATGCTCCTCGCTGATCAGTGGTCCCAGCTCGGTGGCGGGGTCGTGGGGGTCACCGATCTTCATCTCGTCGGCTGCCGCGGCGAGCCGCTCGACGAACTCGTCGAAGATGGGGCGCTGCACGTAGACCCGCTCTGTGCCGAGGCAGACCTGGCCGGTGTTGGCGAACGCCGACCGAACCGTGCCGGCAACGGCCTCGTCGAGGTCGGCGTCGGCGAACACGATGCCGGGGTTCTTGCCACCCATCTCGAGTGACACGTCGCGGACACCGTTGGCGGCGGCCTTCATGATCGCCTCACCGGTGCGCGTCTCCCCCGTGAAGGTGATCCCGTCGACGTCGGCGTGCGACGTGAGGAATTCTCCGGTCGAGTTCGGACCGAAACCGTGCACGACGTTGTAGACCCCGGCCGGGACGCCGACGTCGTTCATCACCTCGCCGAGCAGCGTCGCCGTGGCGGGGGTCTCCTCGGAGGGCTTCACCACCACCGTGTTGCCGCACGCGAGCGCCGGCCCCACCTTCCAGGTCATCAGCAGGAGCGGCAGGTTCCAGGGGCACACGACCGCGATGACGCCGCGCGGGCGGCGGACCTGCAGGTTCAGTGCTCCCGCCCCGTCGGGGGTGGTCATCTCGAAGAACTCGCCCGGCGACTGTTTGATGACGTCGGCGAACACCCGGAAGTTGGCCGCACCGCGAGGGATGTCGATGTGGCTCGCGATCGACACCGGCTTGCCCGTGTCGAGCATCTCGGCGGCGAGGAAGTCGTCGAATCGACGGTCGACCTCGTCGGCGACGGCGTGGAGGAGTGCGCTGCGCTCCTCCACCGGCATCGTCCCCCACGGGCCGTCGAGCGCCGCGTTCGCCGCGCCGACTGCATCGTCGACGTCGGCCGAGGTGGCTTCGTGGACGACACCGATCAGTGCGTTGTCGAGCGGCGACCGGTTCTCGTAGGTGACGCCGCCGGACCCCGGACGGAATTCGCCGTTGATGAAGTGGAGGAACTCGGTGGGGGTGCCGGGAGACGTGGGCACCCCCACCTGTTCTGCGGTGGGTGCGGACATGAGAAGCCCTTCGTGTGCGTGGGGGGAGGAGTGGGAGCGGCGGATCAGGTGTAGACGGAGAGGAAGGCGTCGTTGAGTTCGCGCTCGTAGTAGAAGATGCCCTTGCCCAGCTCGTCGGTCTCCCACACCCGCTTCGGGTTGTCGGGGTAGTAGGTGTAGCCACCGGCGAACACCTCGTTGCGGTTGCCGCACGGGTCGAAGAAGTAGATGGTGCGACCGCGGGTGATGCCGTGGCGGGTCGGGCCGACGTCGATCGGGATGTCGTAGAACGCCATGATGTCGCCGGCGTGGGTGACATGGTTCTGCTCTTCGAGGAAGAACGCGGCGTGGTGGAAGCTGCCCGGATCGGGGTTCGGCACGAAGGCGATGTCGTGGGCCTTGTTCGAGCAGGTCAGCCACACGGCAACTGCGTCGGGCCCGAGGTGGGCCTCCTCGGCCACGTCGAAGCCGAGGACGTCGCAGAACAGTGCGGTGACCTTGTCGATGTCGGGCCCGTAGAGCAGGGCGTGGTCGAAGCGGGTGACGCCCATGCCACGGGGCTCCTCCGGCCAGACGTTCGGGTTGTGGGTGCCGGGGTGGAAGTCGGAACGCTCCATCTCGGCGTAGAGCTCGATGCGGTGCCCGCTGGGGATCACGAACGCCACGCGCCGGCCGACACCCGGCTGCTCACCGGCGTCGACGTGCTCCACCGAGACGCCGTAGGCCTCGAGGTCGGCGGTGAGCTGGGTGAGCGTGCCGTCGTCGAGCACCTTGAAGGACATGAAGTCCATGCCGGCCTGGTCGTCCTCGCGCAGGATCACGCTGTGGCGGTCGAACTCGTCCCAGCCCTTCAAGTAGACGCGGCCGTCGGCCTCGGTGCCGACCTCGTGGAGGCCGAGACGGTCGCGGTAGTGGGTGATCGCATCGTCCATGTCGAGGACGCGGATCTGGATGATTCCCGGACGGAGAACTCCGTTCATGGCCATTGTGCTGTGCTCCTTGGTATCGAAGGTTGTGTCGTGGGTCGGGTCAGGATGGTGGAAGTCGGCGGTGTCAGCTGTCGGACGCGAGTTCGATGACGATGTCGCTGGTGGGGATCACACGGCAGGCCAGAGCGACGCCCTCGGCCTCGTCGGCCTCGGTGACGTGCTTGCGGCTCATCCGCTTCGTGCGGTAGTCGCCGTCGAGGATGCGGACGCGGCAGACGCCACAGCCGCCGCCCCGACATCCGACGGGGATGTCACTGACGCCACGCTTGATCATCTCGTGGAGGAGGCGCTCACCGTCGACGACGTCGAACCAGCTTCCGGTGACATCGTCGCCCTCGCCACGCGGCTGCAGCCAGCAGCGGAAGGTCCCGGCCGGCCGATCGGTCACGGCCTCGGGGGCGAGCACTCCGTCGGCAGGCATCACAACCTCTTGAACAGCGGGCTCTTGGCCGATTCGCCATCGGCGGCGGTGACGAAGCGCTCGGTGAAGATGTCGCGCTCGAAGAGGCGCCCCTTCATGAGCGACCGGATACAGGCCTCGATCATCGGCGGCGGGCCACAGAGGTAGGCGGAATGGCCGGTGAACTTGCCGTCGTAGAGTCGCTCGGCCGCCTCGTGCACGAACCCGGTCTCCCCGTCCCAGTCGGCGTCGTCGGGCTGGCTGAGGACCGGCACGTAGCGGAAGTTGTCGTGCCGTTCCTCGAGGGCCCTGAACTCGTCGTCGAAGTAGACGTCGGCGGCGGTGCGAACGCCGTGGATCAGCGTGATCGGGAGTTCACATCCGGTCTCGAGCAACTCGTTGATCATGCCCTTCGGGCTGGACAGGCCCGAGCCGCCGGCGAGGAACAGCATCGGCTTCTCGGCCGACCGGCGGACGAAGAATCGCCCGTACGGGGCGGCGAACCGCAGTTCGTCGCCGACGGCCAGATCGGAGTGGAGGCGGGGGGTGACCTCCCCTCCGGGCACCAGCCGGATGTGCAACTCCACCTCGTTCGCCAGTGACGGACTGTTGGCGAGCGAGAACGCCCGCGGCTGTTCGACACCGTCGACGTGGAGGTTGAGGTACTGGCCGGCCTGGAACTCGACGGGCTCGTCGACGGCGATCCAGACGCCGAGGATGTCGCCGGTCAGGTGTTCCACGCGGCTCACCGCGCCGACGAAGTCGCGTACCGGCCGGACGACGGCGTCGGGCTCCTCGTCGATGTCGGCCTCGATGGTGACGTCACACTGGGCGGTGGCCGAGCAGGCGAGGGTGAACCCCTCGTCGCGTTCGAAGTCCATCAGGGCGAACGGTGACGCCGGACCGTGGTCGACGTCACCGTCGAGAACCTCGACCTTGCACGTGCCACAGAGCCCGTGGCCGCACGCGTGGGGCAACCAGATGCCTGCGCGCAGGCAGGCATCGAGGAGGGTCTGACCGTCGGCGACCTCGACCTCTTCCTCGATGGGGTCGACCGTGAGCGTGATGGACATGGGGTGCTCCTGCTCAGGCTCCGGATTCGCCGAGCCCGTCGAGGCCCGGGGTCCAGAAGCGCAGCAGCGACTTGTGGCCGACCCCCTGCTCGCCGATGGCGACGTCCATCCGGGGCTCGAAGTCCTCCCCGTCGAGGGTCCACTTCACCTCGTCCCAGTCGACCTTCTCGAAGTCGGGGTGGGGGCCGTAGAACTGTGGGATCAGTTCACCGACGATGGCGGCGAAGGGCATCTCCGGTGGGAGCGGGAACGCCAGGGCGGCGCAGAACATGAGGTGCTTCTCCCAGTGGAGGTACACCAACTGGTTCGGGCCGAAGTTCTCCCGGGCGTCGAGGTTCTGGCCCTCGTAGCCGGGTTCGAGTGCGACAACGGGCATTGTTCTCTCCTTCTCAGCTCTGGGTGGCGCCGACACGGCGGCTCGCCATCCACTCGGACCACATCTCGTCTTCCGGCGACCCCTCGTAGGCCATGTTGTCGGCCCCGACATTGAGGTGGTACCAATCGAGCACGTCGGGGATCTCCGCCCCGCCACAGTTGCCCTGGAAGATCTGGTGCACCGGCAGCCAGGCCTGGACGTACTTCTCCGGCTCGTGGTCGAAGATGTACTGACAGCCGTCGCTGCAGAAGTGGTAGGTGTCGCCCTTGTACTCCGAGGACCGGAAGCAGATCGTCGTGGGGTCGTCGGGCTCGGTGAAGCCCATCGGGATCTGGCAGGTCTGGCAGAGCTGCGGGAGCGCCATGTTGTAGAAGCGGTTGCCGTCGGCGGCCATCTGCTTCCAGAGATCGAGACGGGGCCGGTAGAACTTGTCGAAGGTGTCGGGGTACTGATCCGACAGCCACGACTTGTGCTCGTCGTCGATGTCCCAGGTGTGGAACCCGGCGGCATGGGTGTACTGATAGAAGATCGCCCACACCTCGTGGCTGATGCGCTCCTTTTCGAGGGTGGCGATCTCGGCGTGCTTGGGGGGCACGATGCCGTAGCGGCCGAGGTCGTCGAACAGTGCGCCGCCCTGCTCCTCGAAGTACATCTCCCAGGCGTCCTTCCAGGACATGACCTTCTTCGGGAGCATGTAGTCCATCATCATCCCGACGAGGCTGAGCAGCCGGTGGCCGCGCCAGAACCACTTGTCGATCCAGTGCTGGACGATCGGCACGTTGGCCTCGTCCTGCTCGAGCATGAACTTGATGACCTCGAGGCCGAGCGTCATGTGGCGTGATTCGTCGGACTGGGCGCTGAACCCGAATGTGACCGTGGCGAGGTCACCGTTGTAGGCGGCACCCGACATGAACGGCACGAACAGCAGGTTCGTCAACACGTACTCGAAGCTGAACGAGATCGCCGTGAAGAACTCGAACGGCCCCGCGGAGACGGCATCGTCGAAGAAGGACTTCGGCACCGACAGGTACCACACCCGGTCGTGCATGTGGGTGAAGTCGTGGAGACCGTCGAAGAACTTGTTGTAGTGGCTGATCGCGTGGATCTGGGTCTGGGCGTGGCGCAGTTCGTCGATCGACTGCATCTGGGCCGACACCTGGGCGCCCGTCCCCCGGATGTTGCGGGCGAGGTGGGCGAAGTGCCGGTGGGCCTGGTACTCGAGCGGGCTCACCCCGGTGAGGAAGAGCTTGATCGCCCCGAGGTACCGGGCGTCGGTGAGGCTCATCTGACCGTTGTTCTGGGCGAACGAATCGATCACCGCGTAGAGCTTGCGCTCCTTTTCGGCCTGGTACTTCCAGTAGGCGTCCTGGGTCAGGCGGAACGGGTCGACCCAGTCGTCCCAGTTGTGGATCTTGATGCCCTCGAACTTGTCGTAGGGGTAGACGTCGTCCATGTCCTGGTAGGTGGTGTCCCACGCCAGGCCACGGGTCATGAGCTCGTACTTGCGCTTGAGCGGGATCTTCTTTGCCATGTGCTTGTTCTCCTCTGCTCAGTTCCAGGACAGTTCGAAGTAGTCGTCGTCTTCGTCGATGTTCCCCGACAGGGAAATGACGCTCAGGTGCAGCTCTTGGGGGTCCCAGTCGCGGCCGACCCGGTCGGTGACGCTCTCGGCGTTGATCGTCAACTTGCCGGGGCAGTCGATCTTGACCATCGCCGGGAAGTGGTTCACCACGGCATCGGGGTTGTCGGCGGTGATGGCGTCGACGATGGGGCGGGCGTCCTCGGTGTTCTGCAGTGTGATCGACACCGGGTTGGTCGACGCGTGGGCGTTCTCAGTGGTCATCTGGGCTCCTCTCAGGCCTGCAGCCCGAGGCTGGTCATACGGGCGTCGAGGCCCTCACGGATCGTTGACACGGCGTCGGCACTCCCGAGGACTGCCTCGGCCAGTGGGACGGCGGCCTCGGCGGCCCGGTCGCGCCACGTGCGGTACCAGCCGCTGATCAGCTCGGTATTGGCGTCGGACTCGGAGGCGGCGACCTCGATGAGGGCGTCGACCCAGCGGGCGTTGTCCTTCATCCAGTCGACCATGAACTCGCTCATCATCGAGACAGCCATCGCCGAGCGGTCGAGGCCGGCATCGTCGAACACGCCGTAGACGAGCGGGTGGAGGATCCCGTCCATCGCTGCGTACTGGGCGACGAAGGTCTCGAACCAGTCCTCGACGACGAGGGAGTCCTCGACCATCCGGCGGATGCCCTGCCACTCCTCGTCCTCGAGCCAGGCCGTGCGGGCCAGTTCGAGGTCGTCGGGCTGGTTGTGGTGCAGGACCAGACCGATGCGGGTGATCAGCTGGGCCATTCCGAGGCGGTCGCTGGCGGCGAACATCGCCGCGCTGGTGACCCGTGTGCCGTAGCCGTAGTCGGTGATCCGCAGGCTGTTCAGGTCGGCGGCCCATTCGTAGTGACGGAGCGGGACGAGGTAGTGACGCACCTTGTCGAGCCACTCGGGGTCGATGCGGTCCACCAGGTTGCGGTCGTCGACCATCTCGAAGGCGCGGTCGGCCGCGGCGTTCATGTTGGCCCGGCTGATGTTGTAGGTGGCGTAGTAGAACTGGCGCGGGTCGGTGAACGAGTACCAGTCGTCCATCACCACCGCAGTCCGGCGGGTGTCGAAGATCTCGAACTCGGGAGCCCACAGTGGCCGGTAGTGGAAGTTCTTGGTGGCCTGGACGTCGTAGGTCGCCTCGTCGTAGCGCGATGCGGGCCGGTCCTCGCCGTAGCGGCGGGCGACGTGACTGAACGTCGACCGTCGGGGAGTGATCTCCTCGGACTTGATCTCGATGGTCATGTGTTCTCCCTCCGGGCCCCTCGACCCGCCTCTGTCAGTCGCCGGCGAGTTCCATCAGTTGGAGTGCGGCCTCGCCGTCGGCGGGCAGCATCCGAACATGATGCTCGTCACAGAACTCACGGAACTCGCCGTAGGGCAGAACCAGCTCCACGACGAGATCGGCATCGAGGGAGAACTCGAACTCGACGAATCGGGAACGCCGCACCCCGGTCACCCGGACTGCTGCATCGCCCCAATCGGCGGCGTCTCGCTCTTCCCTCACTGATGTCATCCCTCTCTTGCGAGGGTCAGTTAACTCGCGCCATCCACAGAAGGTCAAGCAAAATCTCAGATATTTTTGTGTATCTCAGAATTAACTTTACATTCTCGGTGGTTCCGGTACGATTCCGACGAAGTTCGTAGACGGCGAGAGAAAGGCAGCAATGGCGGACATCGCACTGGCCACGGGACCTGCTTCCGACGGCGCTCCTCTCACGCGAGTGGAGGAGACGGTCCATGCGATCCGCGCCGACATCGTCTCAGGCCAACTCGAACCGGGAAGCAAGCTGGCCGTCGAGCACCTCCGTCAACGCTACGGCGTCGGGTCCAGCACGATCCGCGAGTCGCTCTCGCTCCTTCAGCCCGACGGCCTCGTCACGCTGCGCGGCCAGCGCGGGTTCGCCGTCGCCGAGATCTCCATCGACGACCTGTGCGACCTCAGCGCGACGCGCATCCTGCTCGAGACCGAAGCCCTGCGGAAGTCCATCGCCAACGGCGACGACGACTGGGAAGCCGGCATCGTCGCCGCCTTCCACCACCTCACGAAGGCCCAGAACGGAGTCGACGGCGAACTCGACGGGGCAGCCGTCGAGTGGGAGGTCCGCAATCAGCAGTTCCACGTGGCCCTCAACGCGGCTTGCGGCTCGCGTTGGGTACTGCACATGCTGAACATCCTCCACCACCACACCGAGCGCTACCGGCGGCTCGCCCTCGACGACCGCAGCATCCCGCGCGACGTCCACGCCGAGCACCAGGCCATGATGGACGCGACCCTCGCCCGCGACACCGACACGGCATGCGACATCGCGGCGCAGCACATCCAGCGCACGACCGACGTGCTCACCGCGTTGTACGGCAACGACACAGAAGGCCGGCCGGCGAGTTGAGGCGACGTTCCACTCCCCCGAAGGTCGCCTCGGCCCCGCGGCTCACACTCGCCGGCGCCGACGCTCTCGTCGCCGCAGCCAGAGAGAAGGCCGACGAACTCGGCGTGGCCGTGGTGATCCACGTCGCCGACCAAGGTGGGCATCCGCTGGCGTTGGCGCGGATGGACGGCAGCCCCACCTTCTCACTGGTGGTGGCGGCGAAGAAGGCCTGGACCGCGGTCGCCGCCGGTGACGACACCCGCGGGTTGGCGGGCGCCTTCATCGGCGACGACACCCTGCTCCACGGGGTGGCCGGCAACGTCGACGAGCTGATCCCCGTCGGCGGCGGCGTTCCCGTGATGGTCGACGGCGAGGTCGCCGGAGCCATCGGAGTGTCCGGTGCCACCGAAGAGCAGGACCACGACATCGCCCGGGCCGCAGTCGACTCCGCGTTCGGATGACGAGCGTGTTCGATCCGGTCGCCATCGCCAGGGAGCTGCGTACGGCGGAGCGGACCGTGACGCCGATCGCGCTGCTGAGCGAGCGTCACCCGGACCTGACGTGGGACGAAGCTCGGGCGGTGGCCCGGGCACGCGACGAACTCCGGCGAAGTGACGGCGACCGCCAGATCGGCTGGAAGCTGGGCTGGACCTCGGCGGCGATGCGACGGGCGCTCGGGATCAACCGCCCCAACTGGGGCACCACCTGGGAGAGCCAGCGCCTCGCCGAGTCGGTCGACGTGTCGAGATTCCTCCACGCCAAGGTCGAGCCCGAACTCGTCTACCTCTGTGGTGCCGACATCACCGGGCCGGCCGGTGTCGACGAGGTCGCCGCAGCCTGTGGTGGTTGGGCGCTCGGCTTCGAGGTGGTCGACCCGCGGTGGCCGAGCTTCGACTTCGACTGGCTCGACAATACGGCCGACAATTCGTCAGGGTCGGGTGTCCGCATCGGCGACTTCGCGCTCCTCACCTCCGCTCCGGCCGACGTGGTCGTGAACTTCCACGCCGTGGAGGACGGTGAGGAAGTCCAACTACAGGGTGAAGGGCGCAATGCCATGGACGACCCTCTCGCCGCCGTCGCCTGGCTCGTCACCGCATTGGCCGACGAGGATGAACTGCTGCGGGCGGGCCACATCGTCTACACCGGCGGCCTGACCGCCCCGGTCGACCTGGACGCGGGAATGCAGCTGGAGCTGAGGTCGGGAGACCTCCCGCCGGTGAATCTGAGAACTTGACCAGCTTCCCGAAGGGCAGGGAGTTCTCACTCATCAGGCGAACACTCCGTGCTCTCGGTCCCCCACGTCCACTCGACGATCTGCCCGCCTTCCGCCACCACCGTGTTGCCGGCGATGGAACTGCAGGTCGACTGGGCGCGGAGCACGAGATCGAAGCTCGCCACCGGGCCGTCCCATTCGATGTTTGCCAGCTCCGGGACAGCGTCGTCGGCGAAGGAATCGAACTCGCCAGCGAGCAACTCTCCGACGGCCGACCGGCCGACCACCGGATCCGTCGCCGTATCGGGATGTCCGGTCAGCGCGACGTCGAGGTCGAGAGAGCTCGCGAGACGACTTGCGGAACGTTTCTCGGCCGCCGCGAGCAGGTCGTCCAACACGTCACGCACGCACCGCTGGCTGTTCGACCCGCGATCCCATTCGACGATCAGTCCGTCTTCGATCACGATGCGATCGCCCGCACCCGCGAAGCAGGAATTGAACGAGTACCACACGTGGCCGGCGCTGGCGACGTCACCGTCGAACTCTCTTCGCGTGAGCCAGAAAACCTGCCCGTCGCGATTGGCCATCGGGATCAGTGACGCATTCTCGGCGCTTCTGATCTCGTCGTGACCCGTGGCCACGTCCGGGCCAGTCGGATGGTCGATCACCACGGCGTCGTCGGCGTACAGCAGCATGATCGCATCGAGGTCGCGAGCGTTGACGGCGTTCTCGTAGAGGTCGAGAACCTCGGCGGGGCTGAGCGCTCCCTCCGTGTCGGGAACCGTCGAGGTGGCAGCCGGCTGAAGCGGTTCGTCATCGGCTGGGCGAGCGGCAACGACAAGAGCGATCACCGCGATGACGAGCGCCGCCGCGGAGACGATCCACGTCGCCGCGGCGCGACGACGGTCGCGAGGAGGTTCGATGCCGCTGGTCGTCGGCGCCTGTTCGAGGTCGATGGTCATGGCTTCTCCCCTGGCTGCGGTGATCGGATCGGAATCGGCACGCATGGCGATGAGCCTGTCGATGTCGACCGGCTCGGTCGTCGCCTCGAAGTAGTCCCTGATGTGGGTCGCGAGATCACTCATCGTCCGTCACCCCCAGGCGTTTCCGGAGCTTCTCGAGGCCCCGACGAAGGTGCGTCGACACGGTGGGCACGTCGACGCCGAGCAGGTCGGCGACCTCCCGCGCGGTCCACTGGTATCCGTGGATCATCACCACGGCGATCCGCTGTCGTTCGGTCAGCTTGGCCAACGCGGCGGGCAGGCCCGGCTCGACGCGGGAACTCGCAACGGTGGGAACCGGAGGGAGGGCGACAGGCTGGCTCCTGCGGCGAGGACCGCTGCTGCGACCGACCCGGTACAGGTATCCGACAGGGTTCTCCATCGCGTCCAACCGCTCCCAGTTCTGCCAGCCCCAGGCCAGCGCCTCGGCGGTGGCATCCGCGCCTGCGTCGGGCCCCATCGCCGCCGCGAGTGCAATCCGGAGCCGGGGCTCGACGGCACGGGCGAACTGCGTGAACCGCTCGGCCCTCCCCGTCTCCCGATCTGCCTCGTGGCGCACCCCCATACACCCAATAGAGGCACGGGCGACGGAATCGCGCTACAAGAACTTGTCGGCAGGGTCAGCCGGTACCCGACGGTCGGCGCGCCACCGCCAGTAGGTGGGGTCCCGTCCCGAGCAGTTTGACACCTGAGTAGGTGGTGGTCCCTGAGTTGGGGCCATGGCCGCGGGGGTGATCTCAATGGCGGCCGCCCACCAGTCACTCGTCGAAGACCTCATGCCGTGTCGGTGAACGACTGCCCGCCGGGAGGGTCACGCCGCGTTGTCGGCGGCCTCGATCACCACTCGGCTGAGGCGGATCAGGCGGGCGTCGCCGATGGGTGTGCCGGTCCCCCGGTTGCAGACCATGGCCACTGCCAGGTCGCGGGTGGGATCGGCCCAGGCCCCTGAGCCGCCGAAGCCGAAGTGCCCGAATCCGTCCGTGGCCCCGAAGATCCGGTGGTATCCGAGCCGCCACTGCATCGGCAGGACCAGCACGAGGTCGGGGCGGTTGTTCTGCCGCGAACCGATCCGCCGCACCGTCTCGGGCGAGAACATCTGCACGTCGCCGAGCGTCCCCTTCCCGGCATAGACCGCGTACATGGTCGCCAGCGCTCGAGCGGTGAAGAAGCCGTTGGCGGCGGGGATCGACGCGTCCATGATCTCGGTCCCGGCCACGACGTCCTCCATCCCACGCGGTGCGAGGGCGTTGAGGGTGCGGCGGATGTTCAGCGGCGAGCCGGCCAGCGCGAGAGTGCGGCCCACGCCCTCCACCACCCCCATCCGGAACCGGTGGATCCCCTCGGGCACCGAGGGGCCGGGAAGACGCATCGGAGCCAGCGGTGACACTCTGTGCCTCTGTTCGGGTGGGCAACCGAGGTACAGGCCGTCGAGGCCGAGCGGGGCGTCGAGATCGGAGGCGATGACCTCGGCGAGAGGGCGACCGGTCACGCGCCTGACGATCTCACCGACGAGCCAGCCGTAGGTGAGGGCGTGGTACCCGTTCCGGGTCCCCGGCTGGTAGGCAGGTCGCTCCGCGGCGAGCTTGGCCACCATGTGGTCCCAATCGAGCATCTCGTGGGCGGTGTCGATCACGCTGCGGACCCGGTGCAGACCCGATTCGTGGCAGAGGACGTGGCGGACAGTGACGTCCTGCTTGCCGTTCTGGGCGAACTCGGGCCAGTAGGTCGAGACCCGTTCGTCGTAGTCGACGAGACCGGCCTCGTACTGGAGGTGCAGTGCCGCGGATGCGACCCCCTTCGTGGTGCTGAAGCACATCGCGAGGGTGTCGGCCTGCCACGGGTCACCCTCGTCCGTGCGGTTGCCGCCCCACAGGTCGACGACCGGCTCCCCACGGTGGAACACGGCGAGCGCGGCCCCGCCGTCGGTGCCCTCGAGCTGCCGGCGGAATGCGTCCGCCACCGTCTCGAACCTCGGGTCGGCGTGGCCTTCCATGCTCGATTTCGATCCTAGGCACTGCCCGGTCGTGGCGAACCGGTCGGAAGTCCCGCCCGTGCCGTCACGTGCCGCGGAAGTCCGGCAGGCGGCGTTCGGCCATGGCGCGGGTGCCTTCGGCGAAGTCGTCCGTGGCCCGGAGGCGGGCCTGTTCAGCGGCTTCGTGGACGGTTGCCGCCTCGACCCGATCGGCGAGGTCGCCGCGCAACGTCCGGCGGATCGACCGGACGGCGAGCGGGGCGGAGGTCGCGATTTCACGAGCCAGATCGTGGGCCGCGTCGCGCAGCCCTTCGAGTGGGGAGAGACGGTCGGCGAGGCCCAGCTCGACGGCTTCCGCGCCCTTCACGCGGCGGCCGGTGTAGAGCAGTTCGGCGGCGGCCTGCTGTCCGACGAGTCGGGGCAGGGTCACGCTCAGGCCGAAACCGTGGTGGAATCCGAGGCGGGCGAAGTTGGCGCTCATCCGCGCCTCGGGCGCGGCCACTCGGAAGTCGGACGACAGTGCCAGGCCCAGTCCCCCACCGATCGCCGCGCCCTGCACTGCGGCGACCACCGGCGTCTCGGTCCGGAAGATCCGCACGGCCGCGGCGTAGAGCTCGCCGGTGGTGTAGCTCCGGCCCCCGCCGGAGAAGTCGGCACCGGCGCAGAAGTGCTTGCCCTGCGCGCACAGCACCGCGGCGCGTGCGTTCGGGTCGGAGTCGAGTTGCTCGAGTGCGTCGGCGATGCCGCCGATGAGGCCGAGCGAGAAGAAGTTGTTCGGTGGCCTGCACAGCTCGATGGTCGCCACGTGGTCGTCGCCGACCTCGACGGTCAGGTACGGATCGTCGCTCATGGTCGTCCCACCTCTCTGAACGGAACTCCCCGGTCGGCAGACGGCTCCTTCGGGAGGCCGAGGATGTTCTCGCCGAGGATGTTGTGTTGGATCTCGTCGGTGCCTCCGGCGATCGACTGGGCAGGGGTCGACACGAGGACCTCCGCGACCACCGCGTCGACGGGATCGTCGCCCTCCCTCAGCATCCCGCGCGCACCTGCGATCGAGGAGTGGACGCCATTGCAGCGGCGGGCGACCTCGGAGAGGGCGAGCTTGCCGATCGAACCTTCCGACCCGGGCGGCCGCCCGAGCTCGCGGGCCGCTTTCGCACGATCGGCGGTCCATCTGGCGGCACGGTGGAAGCTGGTCAGCTTCATCATCTCCTGCCGGACGACCGGGTCCTGGTCGAGCCCCATCGCCCGCGCCCGTTCGGCCACGAGGTCGATCCGGCCCTGCCGTTGCGGATACCACTCGTAGACCTCGAGGTACTCGGCCGCCTCGACCTTCGCCTCGTCGACGACCCGGCCGGCCGCCCCGGGCTCGAAGTGGACCGAGCGCTGGGCGGCGAACGAACGCTCGTGGGCGAGGGTTCCGCGGGCGACCGGCCAACCGCCGCCGACCTCGCCGACCACATTGGCGTGGGGGATCCGGGCGTCGGTGAGGAACACCTCGTTGAACGAGTCGTGGTAGTTCATCTGTCTGATCGGCCGGACCTCCACACCCCGTTGGCGCATGTCGAGCAGGAAGTAGGTGATGCCCGCGTGTTTCACGACATCCCAGTTCGTACGGGCGACGAGAATCGCCATGTCGGCGTGATGGGCGCTGGTGTTCCAGACCTTCTGGCCGTTCACGATCCAGTCGTCACCGTCGCGGATCGCGGTGGCCTTCAAGCCGGCCAGGTCCGAGCCCGCACCGGGCTCGCTGAACAACTGGCACCAGGTCAATGCCCCGGTGAGGGTCGGCCTGAGGTACCGCCGCTTGACTTCTTCGCAGCCGTGGTCGTAGATCGTCGGCGCGGCCAGCCCGAACCCGCCGCCCAAGGGCACCGCCACTCCCCCGGCCTGCCTGATCGCAGAGTGGGCCACCCGATCCGCCCACGCCGGGAGCCCACGACCGAACCAGTCGGTCGACCACGACGGCACTGCCCAACCGGAGTCGACGAGACGCTCCCGCCACGTGAGCAGTGGGACATCGGGGTCCCACGTGTCGTGGAACCAGTCGAGTACCTCCTCGACGA
>CBFCWZ010000043.1:0-16167 GCA_965601935.1 uncultured Ilumatobacteraceae bacterium | reverse complement strand
GAGGAGGGCGTTGCGTGCCTCGGGGGTGGGGCGGCCCACCAGTGGGTCGCCGGGGCTGCTCATGATCGACGTCAGCGTCGCCACCCGATCCGGGTGCTCGATCGCCATCGCCTGAACGATCATCCCGCCCATCGACATGCCCGCGATGTGGGCCGTCTCGATGCCGAGGTGATCGAGCAGACCGATTCCGTCGGCGGCCATGTCGGAGAGCGTGTACGGCACCTCCGGCAGCGGCTCGGAGGCCAGCACGGCCTCGAGCACCTCCATCGGCCGGGCCGTCTGCCCGTCGAGCTTGGTCGAGAGGCCGACGTCACGGTTGTCGAACCGGATGACGAACAGACCCTGCTGCACGAACTGGTCGACCAGGTCGACGTTCCAGCTCAGCATCTGGGACGTGTAGCCGTTGACCAGGAGGAGCGCTGGATCGGCAGGGTCGCCGTAGGTCTCGTACTCGACCTCGATGCCGGTGGGGAGGGAGGCGCGGGGCATCCGGTGAGTGTTGCAGAGCACAGCGGCAGGGCTCCAAGTGGGCCGGTCAGCGGCGGAGCACGTCGAGTTGCTCTCTGAGCCGGACCACGGCGCCGGGCGTACGGATCCCCCACCAGAACAGATCCCGGCCGTCGACGCGGAGGACAGGGGCGACGGGCAGTGCCGCGCGCAGCTCGTCGAGATGCTCGTCGCGGAACTCGTAGGGCTCGGAGGGGACGAGCACGGCGACCGGCGCCTCGCCGCGGACCGCCTCGAAGTCGAGCTCCGGATAGTGGGGGTCGTCCGCGCCGGTGACGGTGACGAATCCCGACTGGCCGAGCAGCGAGGCGCCGTACGTGGCGGGACCGATCGCCATCCACGGGCGGCGCCAGATCGGAACGAGCACCGGGAGGGGCTTCGAGACGTGATGATCGAAGTCGGGCCGGGCCGGGGCGTCGACACCGACGAGATCGGCGAGGCCGTCCACCACGTCGAGGGCGGCGGCCACATCGTCGACGTCACTCACCCAGACGCGGAGACCGGCAGCTTCGAGGGCCTCGGCGTCCTCGCGGCGGTTCTCCTGGCGGTCGAGCACCACGACGTCGGGGCCCATCTCGCGGATCGCGTCGATGTCAGGGTTCTTCGTGCCACCCACATGGGGCAAGTCGGGCTGCTCGCAGAAGCGCGAGCAGGCGACGGGGTCGACACCGAGGGCCCGCAGTGTCTCAGTGGACGAGGGAACCAGGCTGACGACACGCACGGCGCCGGCTCACCCGCCGAGGAGACGCCGCTTCTGGGCGTCGAACTCCTCCTGGGTGAGGGTGCCCCGCTCGAGCATCCCCTCGAGCTTCTCGAGCTGGCTCACCACGTCGCCGCTGGGAGCGGGCGGAGGAGGCGCCGGCAGGTCACCGCTGCCAGGCGCAGCCGACTCGGGCTGTGGGGCAGTGGGTTCGGGTGCCTGTGGCGGCGCAGCCGCCGCCCGGTGATAGCCGAGGCGGTGCTGCTCGCGTAGCTCCATCTGCTCGTGGATGAGCCGCTGTACGCGGGACGGGTCGCGCACGTCGGTGAACCGCTGCTGGCCGTCGGTGCCGGCCGACTCGATCATGAGGTCGCCCGCGCCGAGCAGCCGCTCGACCAGCCGCTGGCTGAAGTGGACCGTGTTCACGCGGTCGAGAGGGATCTCGATGCCGGTCTTCGTGAGGATCCCCTCGCGGAAGATCACTCGCTGGTTGGTGACCACGAAGTTCGTACTCACCCAGCCGATGTACCGCTGGATGCTCCAGCCGGCGGACACGAGGATGAGGATGATGGGGATCCACATCAGCCAGTCGGGCGCATCCCAGATCATCATGAAGATGCCGAGGATCACCGCACCGACGAGAGCACCCACGGGCTCGGCGAAGTGCCACCAATGGGGATGGAGGTCGGCGACGATCTCCTCGCCGTCGTTGAGCAGCTTCGTGGGGTAGGGCATCGACCACACGGTAGCTCGCCGCCGTCTGGCCGAGTCAGAACCGTGACACCCGCGTCGTACAGTTGGCGTCGTGGATGCCGACGCGCTCCTCGCCGATCTCGATCCCGCACAGCGGGAAGCTGTGATCGCGTCGTCGCCTCTGGTCGCCGTCATCGCCGGAGCCGGATCGGGCAAGACGCGTGTGCTCACGCGCCGAGTCGCCCACCGCATCGCCCTCGGTTCGGCCGACGCCCGCCACACGCTCGTCCTCACGTTCACCCGCGAGGCGGCCGGCGAGCTGCGTCGCCGCCTGATGCGGCTCGGGCTGCGCGAGCACGTCGAGGCGGGCACGTTCCACTCCGTGATGCTGGGCATCCTCCGCCAGCGCTGGGCCGACACCGACCGCCCCGCGCTCACCCTCGTGTCCGACCGCGACCGCCTCATCGCCGACCTCGTCCAGGGTGACCGGCGCCGGGCCGGGCGGATGGCCGACGAGGCCACCTGGGCCGGAGCCCATGGGCTCACCGCCCACACCTACGCGTCGGCGGCACGCCGCGCGGGTCGCCGGCCGGCTGGTGGAGTCGACTCCGTCGCCGAGTTCCTCGACGAGTTCGCCCGGCTCAAGAGACGGCGTGGCGTCATCGACTTCGACGACGTCCTCGTCCACGTGGTGCGTGACCTGCAGCGCGATCCCCAGTTCGCCGATGCGGTTCGCTGGCGCTTCCGTCACGTACTCGTCGACGAGGCACAGGATCTCAACCCCGTCCAGCACCAGCTGGTCGACCTTCTCCGCACCGGCCGTGACGACCTGTTCCTGGTGGGCGATCCGGCACAGGCCATCTACGGTTTCAACGGCGCCGACCCCACGCTGCTGGTCGACGTGGCCGACCGGTTTCCCGGCATCGAAATCGTGCGCCTGCCGGTGAACCATCGGTGCACGCCCGAGGTGGTCGGCGCGGCCAATCATGTGCTCTCCGCGTCGGGGGCGACGGCCGACTCGGTCTCCGGGCGAGCGGAGGGGACTGCCGTCTGCGAGGCGGTCGGCGACGACGAGGCCGATGAGGCACAGCGCGTCGTCGAGGCCGCACTCGCCGCCGACCCCAATGTCGTCCGCAGTGGGCAGATGGCGGTGCTGGCGCGCACTCACGCCCAGCTCCAGGTCGTCGAGAGGGCATTGCGCTCCCGCAGCATCCCCGTCCACCGGTCGTCCACGGCGAGCGGCTCACCACTGCAGGTCGCCGTTCGGTCCGCCGGGAACAACACATCCGCGTCCAGGTTGCGGGCGTGGGCTCACGACACACTCGAGGCGCGGGCCGAGCCCGGTGAGCGGCCCCTCTCCCCCGACGACGCCGAGTACGTCGAGGCCGAGCGCCGCGTCGCGGCAGCGGCTCTCGAGTTCCTTCGCGACCAGCCCCGCGGCGACGGCGCCGGCTTCCGTTCGTGGGTCGCCACCACCAACCCGTTCGACGAGGAGAGCGAACGGGGCGTCGAACTGCTCACCTTCCACGCCGCCAAAGGTCGCGAGTGGCACAGCGTGGTGGTCACGGGTGTCGAGACGAGCCTCGTTCCTCACCGTCGCGCCAACACGAAGGCCCTCCGAGCGGAGGAGGCCCGGCTGCTGTACGTCGCCATGACACGGGCCACCGACTCACTCACGCTCACGCGGGCCGGCCGACGCGGGGGCTACACCCGCGAGGCGAGTCCGTTCGTCGACGGTCTGCCCCTCGGTGACGCCCCACCGGCTCCGCCACCTCAGCGCACGCGGCACCGGCGTGTCGACTCGCTCGGGGCCGACCTGCGCGAGTGGCGGGCCGCAGCAGCACGCCGGGCCCGGGTCCTGCCCCACCAGGTGTGTTCCGACCGCGACCTCGCGGCCATCGCCCAGCATCGTCCGAGCACGGTCGAACAACTCGAGTCGATCACGTCGCTCGGCCCACTCACTGCGGCGAAGCTGGGCCCCGAGCTGTTCGAGATGATGTCCGGTCGGCGGGCCAACGGCACCAACGGGTAGCGGACACGGCTCAGTCGATGTCGACGATCACGGGGGCGTGATCGCTGGGCTGCTTGCCCTTGCGGGCGTTGCGGTCGATCACGCACCAGTTGCTGCGTTCGACCACGGAGGGGGTGCACATGAGCAGGTCGATGCGCATCCCGCGACCCTGGTGGAAGTCGCCACCGCGATAGTCCCACCACGAGTACATCCTGTCGCCGTCGTGATGCTCGCGGAACACGTCGACGAGACCCCATTCCTCGAGTGCTGCCAGCCGATCCCGTTCCGCCTGGCTGGCATGGGTGGCGGACGTGAACTTGGCCGGGTCGTGGAGGTCCCGGTCGGCAGGGGCGATGTTGTAGTCGCCCCCGACGACGACGGCGTCGTCAGGGCTGCTGAGGGCGTCGACGTGGCCGCGCAGCCGGTCCAGCCACTGCAGCTTGTACTGGTAGTGGTCGTCGTCGAGCGACCGGCCGTTCGGCACGTAGACACTGGTGACCCGCACGCCGTCGCACGTGGCCGTGACGATGCGGGCATCGGTGTCGGGTGCACCGCCGTCGGCGAAGTCGATCACGGGATCCTCCAGCCCGACCCGGGAGAGAATCGCAACACCGTTCCATTGGCCCTGGCCGTGGTGAACCGACTCGTAGCCGAGCGCCTGGAACGCCAGCGCCGGGAAGGCGTCGGCGGCCAGCTTGGTCTCCTGCAGCATCACCACATCGGGCTGCACTTCGTCCAGCCAGCCCTCGACGCGCTCCTGACGGGCGCGCAGCGAGTTCACATTCCAGGTTGCGAGACGCATGTCAGTCCTCGTGTGTGGACGATGGCGGGTCGGAGGGCTGGGCGGCCCGCTTCCTCGCCGCACTCTTCTTCGCCGGCGCCTTCTTGGCAGCCCTCTTCTTCGCGGGCGTCTTCTTCGCGGGCGTCTTCTTGGCCGCGGTCTTCTTGGCCGCGGTCTTCCTCGCCGGCGCCTTCTTGGCCGTGCTCTTCTTTGCTGCGGACTTCTTCGCCGGTGCCTTCTTCGCCGCGGCCTTCTTCGCCGGCGCCTTCTTGGCAGCCCTCTTCTTCGCGGGCGTCTTCTTCGCGGGCACCTTCTTGGCCTTGGTCGTCGCCGGCGCCGCTTCGTCCGCGGTGCCGACCTCGGCCGGCGCAGCGTCGGACACGGGCTCGACGGCGGCCTCGGTGGATGAGGGCGCAGCCTTCTTCGAGGGGGACGTGCGCGACCGCCGCCTCTTCGGCTCGGCCGGGGCGACCTCCTCGACGGTGGACTCCGTGATCCGCTCCGCCTCGCCCTGTTCGGGTTCGGTCTGCGCGGCCTCGGTCTTCTTCGGGCCCGACGTGCGTGAACGGCGCTTCCTCGGCTCGGCCGGGACACGTGCCTCGTCGGGCGTTTCCTCGGCAGGCGGCGCGTCGGCCTCGGCCCGGGCGGCTGCGATCGCGGCGTCGGCCATGTCGGGGAAGGCGCAGTCGATGCTGCGTCGCTCGGCGGCGAAGCTCACGACGACGAGCGTTGTGCTCTCGCCGAGGCTGAGCAC
This sequence comes from uncultured Ilumatobacteraceae bacterium, assembly GCA_965601935.1. Classification (GTDB taxonomy): domain Bacteria; phylum Actinomycetota; class Acidimicrobiia; order Acidimicrobiales; family Ilumatobacteraceae; genus CBFCWZ01. The sequence goes on along the minus strand of CBFCWZ010000043.1, from coordinate 10,721 downwards.
CTTGCGCGCGCTGCGCGGTGGCGGGTCGGCCATGAGCCGGAGCGGGAGATAGGCCCGCACCCCGTGATCGCCGATCGACACGTAGGCGCCATGCGACGAGTACGCGTCGACGGTTCCGTTGACACTGGTACCCACCGGATGATGCTCGACGAAGTCGAGGAAGGGCATGAGGTCGTTGACGGGTTCGGGCCCCTTCGGCGCCTTCGACCTGGCTGCGGGCTCGGACTGCTCCTCGAGTGCAGCGGCGGGCGGTGGCCCCTTCGGCACCGGCATCGGGGCGCTGGCCGCTTTCGAGGCCGTGCGTGACGCTCCCGAGCGGCCGGACGACCGGCCCGACGACCGGGTGGAGGAACGGGTGGCCTTGCGGCTCGTGGCTCCGCGAACAGGTACCCGCGCGACGAACACCCAGCCCACGTGGGGCACGGGCTTGCCGCCGACGAGGCGTCCCTCGTCGAACAGCCATGGGTAGTCGCCGTGGAACTCCTGGAAGGAGTCGTTCGACAGCACCGAGGCGTTGGCCTTGTCGGCGATTCCGAGCACGAAGGCATCACCGCGGCCGACGGCACCGGCGGGCGGGGCGACCAACTCGTTGTTGGCGATGCCCTCCTCGTACGCCTTGGCCTCCTTCTTCGGGATGCGGTGTCCGAAGGTGGCGTCGACGACGACGGTGATGAGTGTGCCGGGGTGCTCGTCCATGTAGCTCGTGACAGCTTCGTTGAGCTGTTCGAGCGTGGGCATCGAGCGACCCTCGGTGGCGATGTTGGATCCGTCGACGACGACGTGAGCGGGTCCGGACTTCTTCGTCATTTGTTTTTTCGAGTTCGTTAGTCGGCGGGTCGCACGGAATCGTGGCGGCCCAGCGGGCCATCGTAGGCTGCGCCGCCATGATTCGAGCGGTGCTCTGGGACTTCGGCGGCGTGATCCTCACCAGCCCCTTCGAGGCATTCAACGCCTACGAGGAGCGCAAGGGGCTCCCGGCCGACTTCATCCGCTCGGTGAACGCCACCAATCCCGACGAGAACGCCTGGGCACTTCTCGAGCGAACCGAGATCGACGGCGACGAGTTCGACCGGCGGTTCGCCGCCGAATCCGAGGCACTCGGACATCGCATTCCCGGCGCCGACGTGCTCGAACTGCTGAGCGGCGAGGTGCGCCCGGAGATGGTCGACCTCCTCGATGCGGTCATCGCCGCGGGCTACAAGACGGCCTGTCTCACCAACAACATGGCCGGCGGTGATGCCCGAGCCGACGTCGGCGACGTGATGGAGCGGTTCGACGAGGTCGTCGAGTCGAGCGTGGTGGGGGTCCGCAAGCCCGAGGTCGAGTTCTACGAGATCGCGTGCACCAGGCTCGGTGTCGCTCCCGACGAATGCGTCTTCCTCGACGACCTCGGGATCAACCTCAAGCCCGCCGCCGCCATGGGCATGACCACCATCAAGGTCATCACCCCGGGCCAGGCCATCGCCGACCTCGAGAACGCGTTGGGAATGCCGTCGAGTTGAACGCGCCCCCCGCAACGGTGTCAGACACCGCTTCACCTTTCCGCTTCACCTTCTGCGGGTGATGGCAGCGGTGCCGTGTACCGCAGTCAATCGAGGTCGGCGAAGACGGTGTCCATGAGTTCGGCGAGTTCCTGGTCGTGGATCGTCTTCGAACCGGTGGCGGGGCTACCCGACTTGACGCGGCTGACGTGGCGGAAGTCGTAGCCCTGCGTCTTCACCCGCCACGTGTTGTGCTCGATGAAGTACCAGGCGCCCATGTTGCTCGGCTCGTCCTGCAACCAGCGCACCTCGCGGGCGTTGGGGTAGGTCCCGAGGATCTCCCACATCTGTTCGGTGGGCAGCGGGTAGAGCTGCTCGACCCGCACGATCGCGGCGGGGGCATTCCGCTCGTCGCGCTCGCGCAGTGCGTCCCAGGCGATCTTGCCGGTACAGAACACCACGCGCTTCACGGCATCACGGTCGAAGTCGGTCGGATCGTCGAGGATCTCCTGGAACGATCCCGAGGTGAGTTCGTCGACCGATGAGCGGGACTGCTTCATCCGCAGCCCCGACTTGGGGGTGAACACGATCAGCGGGGTCTGCCGCTCCTGGTGCACCTGACGGCGCAGCAGGTGGAAGAGGTTGGCCGCCGTGGTCGGCTGGGTGACCTGCATGTTGTCCTCGGCGGCGAGGGTGAGGAAGCGCTCGATGCGGGCCGAGCTGTGCTCGGGGCCCTGACCGTCGTAGCCATGGGGCAGCAGGAGGACGACGCCGTTGCCCTGGCCCCACTTGTCTTCGGCGGCCACGATGTACTGGTCGATGATGATCTGGGCGCCGTTGACGAAGTCCCCGAACTGGGCCTCCCACAGCACCAACGCATCTGGGTTGGAGTGGCTGTAGCCGTACTCGAAGCCGAGCGCGGCGTATTCCGACAGCAGCGAGTCGAACGCCCAGAACTTGGCGTCGGTGTGGTCGAGATGGTTGAGCGGCACCCACGACTTGCCGCTCTCGAAGTCGATGAGCGCAGCATGGCGATGGCCGAACGTGCCGCGGCGGCTGTCCTCCCCTGCGAGGCGGACGTTGTGCCCTTCGGCGACGAGTGATCCGTAGGCGAGCGCCTCGGCGGTGGCCCAGTCGACCTGACCGGAGGCGTACATCGAGTCACGGGACTCGAACTGCTTGGCCAGCTTGGGATGAACGGTGAAGTCGTCGGGGTAGTCGGACAGCTTCGCCACCACGCGATCGAGGACGACCTTGTCGACGCCGGTCTCGATGTGGGGCAGAACCCCCAATGGCTTCGGCGGCTTCGCCGCGGTGACGTCGGGCGGCGCCTGCGAGCGGGTCTCGTCGAGCGCCACCTGGAGCTTGCCCTGATAGTCGGCGAGCACCTCTTCGGCCTCTTCGAGGGTGATGTCACCCCGCGTCACGAGGCTCTCCACGTACAGCTTGCGCACGCTGCGTCGGCCGGAGATGGCCTTGTACATGAGCGGCTGGGTGTAGCTCGGGTCGTCGCCCTCGTTGTGACCGTGGCGGCGGTAGCACACCATGTCGATGACGACGTCCTTGTGGAACTCCTGGCGGTACTCCCAGGCCAGCCTGGCCACGCGCACACATGCTTCGGGGTCGTCACCGTTCACATGGAAGATCGGCGCCTGGACGGTCTTGGCCACGTCGGAGCAGTACGGGGACGAACGGGCCGACGCCGGCGCGGTGGTGAAGCCGATCTGGTTGTTGATGATGAGGTGGATCGTGCCGCCGATGCGATAGCCGCCCGTGTCGCTCATGGCGAGACACTCGGCCACGACGCCTTGGCCGGCGAACGCGGCATCTCCGTGGATGAGCAGCGGCAGCACCGGGAACGACCCGGGTGGATCGATCTGGTCCTGCTTGGCACGGACCATGCCCATCACGATCGGGTCGACCGTTTCGAGATGGCTCGGGTTGGCGGCCAACTCGATCGAGAGGTCGGCGCCCGACCGGCTGACGAACTTCCCCTTGGCACCGAGGTGGTACTTCACGTCGCCGGAGCCCTGCACCGAGCTGGGGTCGAGGTGACCCTCGAACTCGGAGAAGATCGCCTCGTAGCTCTTCCCCATGATGTTGGAGAGCACGTTCAACCGTCCGCGGTGCGCCATCCCGACCACGGCGGAGTCGAGGCCCGCGTCGGCGGCATTGCCGAGCACCTCGTCGAGCACTGCGATCGCCGACTCTGCACCCTCGATGCCGAAGCGCTTGGTGCCGACGTACTTGGTGGCGAGGAAGCGCTCGAACGACTCGGCGGCGTTGAGGCGTTCGAGGATGCGGTCCTTGGCCTCCTTGCTGAACTCGGTGTCGGGTCGTTCCACACGCTCCTGGATCCACCGCTGCTCGTCGGTGTTCTGGATGTGCATGTACTCGACGCCGATGGTGCGGCAGTAGGCGTCACGCAGAACACCGAGCAACTCGCCGAGAGTGAGCTTGTCGACCCCGCCGACACCATCGGTGAGGAACTCACGGTCGAGATCCCAGATGGTGAGGCCGTAGGTGGCCGGGTCGAGTTCGCGCGGGGTGTGTGGCTCGGTCCACCGGAGTGGGTCGAGGTCGGCGATGCGATGCCCGCGCACACGGTGCACACGGATCAGCTTCGCCACGGCCATCTGCTTTCGCAGCATGGCCTCCTCTTTGTCGATGGGGTTGGTGTCGGGCCGCCACTTCACCGCCTCGTAGGGCAGGTCGAGGGCATGGAAGATGTCCTCGTAGAAGCCGTGCTCGCCGAGCAGCAGCTCGTGGACCCGCTTCAGGAACATGCCCGACTCGGCCCCCTGGATGATGCGGTGGTCGTACGTGGAGGTGACCGTGACGACCTTGCTGAGGCCGAGCGACGAGAGGTTGCGCGGATCGGCACCCTCGAACTCGGCCGGATAGTCGATGGTGCCGACCCCGATGATGACGCCCTGTCCGGGCATGAGCCGCGGCACCGACTGGACGGTGCCGATCGTGCCCGGGTTGGTGAGGGTGACGTTGGCACCCTGGAAGTCGTCGATGGTGAGCTTGTTCGACTTGACCTTGCGGATGATCTCCTCGTACGCGGCGAGGTAGCCGGCGAAGTCGACGGTGTCGGCATCGCGGAGGACCGGCACCACGAGCGAGCGTCCGCCGCCGGCCTTGGGCACGTCGACGGCGAGACCCATGCTGACGTGGTCGTTGGTGATGAGTCGCGGCTTGCCGTCGTCGCCCTCGACGTACGTGTTCTTCATCGCCGGGACCGCGTCGGCGATCGCCCTCACGACGGCGTACCCGATGAGATGGGTGAAGCTGATCTTGCCCTGACCGCTGCGCGAGCGGAAGCCGTTGATGACCTTGCGGTTGACCTCGAGCAGCTTGGCCGGCACGTTGCGGAAGCTGGTGGCGGTGGGAACGTCGAGGCTGCGCTCCATGTTGGCGACGATGGCAGCGCCGGCGCCTCGGATCGGCTTCCCCGGCTCGTCGGCCTTCTCGGGCTCAGCCGCCGGTGCCGGAGCGGGCCGAGGAGCCGGAGCGGGCGTCGCCGGAGGGGTGGCCGGGGCCGTGAGGGCGGCGTTCTCCGCGGCGATGGCCTGAACCGCCGGCGAGGCTGCCGCAGCGGCAGCCGTGGACGGAGCCTGGGACCGATAGTCGGCGAAGAACTCCTTCCACGAATCGTTCACCGACTCGGGGTCGTCGACGAAACGCTCGTACATCTCTTCGACCAGCCACGAATTGGCCCCGAAGTCGGGCTGCGGGCCGTTCGTACCGGGCGTCGTTGGCGCTCCCATCGACCGACAGGGTACCGGTCGAGGGTCGGGGGCCCCGTGGCAGCATGGGGATGTGACGGACCGATCACTCCGAGAGTTGCGCCGGAGCCTCGAGGCCATCGCCGTTCCCGCCGACGCCGGCCCGATGGCCGCCTACATGAAAGACCGCTACCCCTACCTCGGGGTGAAGACCCCGGCTCGGCGGGCGGCGTCGAAAAAGCTGGTTCGGACGGCCGACAACTGGGATCTCGACGCGGTGGTCGGCCTGGTCGACAAGTGCTGGGAGCAGCCGGAGAGGGAGTTCCAGTACGTCGGGTGCGACGTCGTGTCCCGGCAGGCGAAGCGGTTCGGCCCCGATCGGCTGCCAGAACTGCGTCGGTGGGTGTCGACGAAATCGTGGTGGGACACCGTCGACGCCCTCGCCTCGCACGGCGTGGGAACCGTCACCCGCGCCCACGTCGAGAGCGCGCGTGAGATGGAGATGTGGGTGCTCGACGAGAACATCTGGATTGCCCGCACGGCCATCCTCCACCAGCTCCGGTGGAAGGCAGCCACGGACGAGGATCAGTTGTTCCGGCTCGTCCTCGCCCGGGCCGACGAGACCGAGTTCTTCCTGCGCAAGGCCGCTGGCTGGGCACTACGTGAGTACGCCAAGTTCGCTCCCGACTCCGTGCGGCGGTTCGTCGCCGAACACGAGGACGAACTGTCCGCCCTGACACGTCGCGAGGCTCTGAGGCATCTCACCTGACGCGACTCCGGGCGGCGGCCTCCACTGGGACGGTGCGCAGGTCGCCCAGCGGAAGATCCGGGGGTCGCCAACGCGCGCGAAGCTGCTCCCGAGGCGACTCAGATGCGCTCGAGGTCGGCGCCGTCGAACAGGGGCGACATCTCGTGGGCCTCGATGTCGGCGCGCAGCTCGTCGACCGTGGGAGTCGGCCCCCCGGACGCCCCGACGACCTGCGGCAGGAGGCGGCCATCGCTCGTCGTGGCGAGGAACACCGACGGGTACTCGTTCAGCACCCACCGCACCGCCCGCGTGATCGCATCGCCGTCGGAGAGCGGCTCGTACCAGCTGAACTTCGGACCGGTCGGATCGATCCAACGACGGCGGGCGATCGACTTGATGGTCACCGTGGCGACGTTCCGGTCCGCACACACGCCGAGCAGCTCCTCCACATCGGCCCGGTAGGCCGGGTTCTCCATCAGGAGGAAGTTGAGCGGGAACAGCACGGACGCGAAGTCGAATTCCGCCAGACTGCGCAGGTGCATGCCGACGATGCGGAGGCCGTGACCGGTCACACCGATGTGCGACACCAACCCCTCGTCGCGCGCCTGCTCCAGGGCACCGACCGCACCGCCACTCGCGAATGCGGTCTCCCATTCCGGCTCCTCCACCAAGTTGTGGAGCTGGATCAGGTCGACACGGTCGACGCCCATTCGTTCCAGTGAGCGTTCGAGCTCGGCGCGGGCGGCATCACCGGCGCGCTCGCCGGTCTTCGTCGCGAGGAACACCTCGGGGCGATGCTCTGCCAGCCATGGCTTCAGGCGGTCCTCAGAGGCGCCGTAGCTGGCAGCGGTGTCGATGTGGTTGATCCCCCACTCACGGACCTGGTCGAGGGTCGACAGTGCCCGGGATTCGTTCATCCCGCCCAGCGCCGCGGCGCCGAAGACGATGCGGGTCGAGTCGTGCCCGGTCCGCCCGAACGGCAGTGTCGGCAACATGGCGCGACATTACCCCGGGGGCGACTCGGCGGGGGGAGGCGATCGGTCCGGGTTCGGCTCCGGCAGCATCGATCCGCGAGGCTGCTCTTGGTGCAGACGACGGCAGAACTCGGTGCGCGGTTCCGGCGTGACGGCGTTGCCGTCGTACGCGGCGCACTGGGCCCGGAGTGGATCGAACGGCTCGCGGAGGGCGTCGAGTTCAACCGCGAGAACCCGAGCGAGTGGTCGCACTGGTACACCGACGAGAACGAGGCCGTCGGCTTCTGGAGCGACTACGTCACGTGGCCGAAGGTCGACGCGTACCGTGCCGTGGCCTTCGACAGTGGGTTGGCCCACCTCGCCGCCGATCTGATGGGATCGAACTCGGCCCGCTTCTTCCACGAGCACGTGCTCGTGAAGGAGCCCGGCGCCACCGAGCGCACACCCTGGCACCACGACCAGCCGTACTACTGCTTCGACGGCGACCAGAACGTGAGCATGTGGATCTCGCTCGACCCGGTGCCGGCGGGCTCGGGGCTCCGCTTCCTCGCCGGCTCTCACCGCTGGGACCGCTGGTTCGTTCCCCGCCGCTTCGTCGACCACGCCCCGTACATCGACCCCGCCGACCAGCCGGACGGCGGACCCCGCTTCGAGTTGATCCCCGACTTCGACACCGAACTCGACGACCACGAGGTGTTGAGTTTCGACCTCGCGCCGGGCGACGTGCTGGCCTTCCATTTCCGCACCGTCCACGACGCCCCCGGCAACGAACTGCCGTCGCGCCGGCGAGCCGTCAGCCTGCGCTGGCTCGGCGACGACTCCCGCTTCGCCAGCCGCCCCTGGCAGATCTCCCCGCCCTACGAACCCGGAGACCTCTCTCCAGGCGACCCACCAGGCGACGACTCCCGCTTCCCCCTGGCCTTTTCGTGAACAGACCTGCGGGGTCCCGCGAGGGGTGTCCTCGTGTTCGCCCGCTTCCTGGTCGGCGACTGCCACCCGTCATGATGACCGGATGACCGACGCCCTCCCCTCCGCGTTCGACAACCGGGTCTCCCGCGACCTCGGGGTCGACATCCCGATCGTTCAGGCACCGATGGGTTGGATCGCCCGCTCCCAACTGGCCTCGGCCGTGTCAGCGGCGGGCGCCTGCGGGATCATCGAGACCTCGTCGGGCGAGCTCGATGCGGTCAAGGACGAGATCCGCAAGATGCGCGATCTCAGCGACAGGCCGTTCGGCGTGAACATCGCCCAGGCGTTCGTGCGCGACCCGGCGATCGCCGAGTTCGTGATCGACCAGGGCGTGAAGTTCGTGACCACGTCGGCGGGCTCGCCGACCAAGTACACCCCGATCCTCAAGGAGGCCGGGCTCACCGTGTACCACGTGGTGCCCACATTGAGCGCCGCCCTCAAGGCCGTCGACGCCGGAGTCGACGGCCTCGTGGTGGAGGGCGGCGAGGGCGGCGGCTTCAAGAGCCCCACCCCCGTGTCGACGATGGTGCTCCTCCCCCTCGTGCGCTCGCGGGTCGACGTTCCGATCATCGCCGCCGGGGGCATCACCGACGGGGCCACCATGGCCGCCGCGTTCGCCCTCGGCGCGGAGGGCGTCCAGATGGGCACGCGGATGGTGTCCGCCGCCGAGTCGCCGGTGCACCAGAACTGGAAGCAGGCGATCGTCGACGCCGCGGAGACCGACACCCTGTTCCTGAACCAGCGGCACTCCCCCGCCCTGCGTGCGCTGCGGACCGACCGGACCGCGAAGCTGGTCGATGCCGAGCACAACGTGTTCGGTGACTTCGGCGTCCCGCAGGACCTGTACTTCGGCGGGGACATGAACGCCGCCATCGCTCTGTCGGGACAGGTCGCAGGCCGCATCGACGAGATCCGTCCGGTCGCCGACATCATCGCCGACACGGTCCGCGAATTCTCCGACACCATCACCCGCCTCGCCGGCTGACCCGGCGAACTCGTCATGATCTTGCGCCGCCACAGCGCAAGCGGCTCACGAGATCGACGGCGTGGGGCGAACTCGTGATGACCTTGCGCCGTTGCAGCGCAAGAAGCTCACGAGATCGGGGTTGGGTAGCCTCGCTCGCACCATGGCGCATGAATTCATCTACCAGGCCTACAAGCTCGCTCGGCACTACCCGCCGGACAAGACGGTGCTGGAGAACATCTCGCTGTCGTTCTATCCGGGCGCCAAGATCGGCGTGCTCGGGGCCAACGGAGCCGGGAAGTCGTCTCTGCTCAAGATCATGGCGGGGCTCGACGACGGGTTCAACGGCGAGGCCCGGCTGACGCCCGGCTTCACCGTCGGCTACCTGGCCCAGGAACCGCAGCTCGACGCGTCGAAGGACGTGAAGGGCAACGTGATGGACGGCGTGGCCGAGGTCCAGTCGGTGATCGACCGGTACAACGAGGTCATGGCCAAGTGGGCCGACCCCGACGCCGACTACGAAAAGATCGGCAAGGAGCAGGCCGAACTCGAGGACAAGATCGCCGCCACCGACGCGTGGAGCCTCGAGCGCAACGTCGACATCGCCATGGATGCGCTGCGCTGCCCTCCGGACGACGCCGACGTGTCGGTTCTCTCCGGTGGTGAGCGACGCCGCGTGGCACTCTGCCGCCTGCTGCTGTCCCGTCCCGACCTGCTGCTCCTCGACGAGCCGACCAACCACCTCGACGCCGAGTCGGTCGACTGGCTCGAACGGTTCCTCCAGGACTACCACGGCACCGTCGTCGCCATCACCCACGACCGCTACTTCCTCGACAACGTGGCCAAGTGGATCCTCGAACTCGATCGTGGCCGGGGCATCCCGTTCGAGGGCAACTACTCGTCGTGGCTGGAGCAGAAGCAGGAGCGCCTCGATCGCGAAGAGCGGTCCAACGAGGCCCGCAAGCGGACCCTCCAGCGCGAGCTGGAGTGGGTGAAGATGGCCCCGAAGGCACGGCAGGCGAAGGGCAAGGCCCGCCTCGCCGCCTACGAGAAACTGCACGCCGAGGCCAACGCCGCCGACCCGCAGATGTCGAAGCTCGAGATCAACATCCCGCCCGGTCGCCGTCTCGGCGACAAGGTGATCGAGGTCCAGCACCTGAAGAAGGGCTTCGGCGACCGACTGCTCATCGAGGACCTGTCGTTCTCCCTGCCCCCCGCAGGGATCGTCGGCATCATCGGCCCGAACGGCGCCGGCAAGACGACCCTGTTCAAGATGCTCGCCGGCCGCGAGGACGCCGACTCGGGCTCGATCGACATCGGCGACACCGTCGACCTCTCGTACGTCGATCAGGACCGCGACGAACTGAACCCCGACAACACCGTCTACGACGAGATCACCGGCGGCCTCGACCACCTCGAAGTGGGAGGCCGCGAGATCCACGGCCGGGCCTACGTGTCGAGCTTCAACTTCAAGGGCACCGACCACGGCAAGCGGGTCGGAGACCTCTCCGGCGGTGAACGCAACCGCCTCCACCTGGCGAAGCTGCTGAAGTCGGGCGGCAACGTGCTGCTCCTCGACGAGCCCACCAACGACCTCGACGTCGACACATTGCGCGCCCTCGAAGCGGGCCTCGAATCGTTCCCCGGCTGTGTCGTGGTGATCTCCCACGACCGGTGGTTCCTCGACCGGATCGCCACCCACGTCCTCGCCTTCGAGGGCGACAGCCAGGTGCGCTGGTTCGAGGGCAACTTCACCGAGTACGAAGACCACCGCCACAAGGAACTCGGCGCCGCCGCCGACCAACCCCACCGCATCAAGTACAAGAAGCTCGCCTGACCCCCAACCGGTGTCAG
>CBFCWZ010000042.1:0-16184 GCA_965601935.1 uncultured Ilumatobacteraceae bacterium | reverse complement strand
AGTTCATCGGCTTCATGTAGTACGTGCCGTTGTCCATCTCCATCGGCGGGTACATGCCGTCGGCGTACCACTCGAGGTGACCGGAGGTCTCGAACAGAGCTGCCTTCGAGAGGTGTGGCGTGTAGACGAACTCGTAGCCACCCTTCTCGTGCCGGAGGCGGCTGTAGTCCTCCATGATCTTGCGGATGATGGAACCCTTGGGATGCCACACCGCCAGTCCCCCGCCGAGTTCGCTCGGGAACGACAGCAGGTCGAGTTCGGTCGCCAGCTTCCGGTGGTCGCGCTTCGCGGCTTCCTCCAGTTGCGTGAGGTGAGCTGCCAGGGCCCGCTTCGACTCCCAGGCGGTGCCGTAGACGCGTTGGAGCATCGGACCCCGCTCGTCACCCCGCCAGTAGGCGCCGGCCACCTTCTGCAGCTTGAAGTGGCCGAGCCGCCCGGTGGACGGCACGTGGGGGCCGACACACATGTCGACGAACTCGTCGGTGTTGCGATAGGCGCTGATGGATCCGCCGTCGCCGACCTCACCGGCATCCTCGGCGTCGAGGCCACCGGCGGCCGCCGCTTCTTCGACCCGCTCGATGATCTCGACCTTGTACGGCTGGTCGGCGAACAGCTCCTTGGCCTCGTCCATCGACATCTCGGAGCGCTCGAAGGGCTGATTGGCACGGATGATCTCGCGCATCTTGTCCTCGATGCGCGCCAGATCCTCGTCGCTGAACGTGACGCCGCCGGGCAGGTCGAAGTCGTAGTAGAAGCCGTTCTCGATGGCGGGGCCGATCGAGAACTTTGCGCCGGGCCAGAGCTGGGTGACCGCCTGTGCCATGACGTGGGCGGTCGAGTGGCGCAGCACGTGGCGCCCCTCGTCGGTGTCGTTGGTGATGATCGCCACCTCGGCACCGTCGGTCAGCGTCGTGGTGAGGTCGGTCTCGCCGCCGTCGACCACCGCGGCAACTGCCGCCTTGCGGAGACCGGAGCCGATGGACGCAGCGAGGTCGAGCACCGTGGACTCCGCGGGGAGTTCACGTGCCGAGCCGTCGGGAAGAGTCACCGTGATGTTCGCCATGAACCACCCAGGATACGAGCGGGTTCCACCGCTCCAGACGTGGTTTTCGTGCGAGCGACGGTCAGTCGCCGCCGACGACCGCCAGGTCGGGCTCGACCGACAACACGGGTGGACGGGCGTCGACGGTGGCGACCTTGGCCTCGACCGTGGGCTCGGCCTCGGCCTTGGCTCCGGCGTAGGTGTCGACGTACTGACGGCCCGTGAGTTCGGAGATCTCGAACATCACCTCGTCGATCATCGAGCGCCAGGCGATGTGCTCGGCCCCGCGACCCCGATAACGCGACGGCAGCACGGGACGCCCCACCCTCACTGTGGCGGACTCGCGCAGCTTCGGGGCCGGAGCGTCGGGCGGCTGGATCTCGTCGGTCCCGACGATCCCCACCGGGAAGATCGGGCAGTCGACGGCCATCGCCAACCGGGCTGCGCCGGTCCGGCCCTTGTGGAGGTTCCCGTCGCGACTGCGCGTGCCCTCCGGATACATCCCGAACAACTCGCCGCGTCGAAGGACCCGCTCGGCGAGATCGAGCGCCGCCGCACTCGCCGAGCCGCCACTGCGATCGATCGGGATCATCCCCATCGCCGGGAAGACGTACTTCGTCTTCCACGAGTCCATGTATTCGGCCTTGCCCACGAACGAGATGTTCCGTCGGACCAGGAACGTCAGCAGTGGCGAATCGAAGAACGAGATGTGATTCGGGCACAGCAGCGCGGGGCCGCTCGCGGGGATCTGCTCGAAGCCCTCGACGTTCAGATCCCACAGGCGCGGCAGCAACGGGCGCATCGCGGCACGCAATGCGCTCTGCAACTTCCCGGCTCCCGGCTCAGACCCCACACGTGGGAGCGTACGCGATTCGATCGACCACCGCGGTACAGGAAGGTGAATGCAAGGTGTCAGATACGGCAGCAGGTTCAGGCTGCCACCGTTCACGCAGAGCTGAAGCGCAAACCTGAAGCGGTGTCTGACACCGTGGCGGCTAGAGGTCGATGCCGAGGAGGGCGGCGGCTGCGGTGACGGGCCTGCCGGCGGCGGCGGCATCGTCGACGACGGCGACGGCGCCCGGGGTGTCGAGGTCGTCGTCCAGGCGGTCGCGGACCTGGGCGAGGACACCGTCGTCGGAACCCTCGGCGGCGAGCCAGGAATCGAGCCGGGCCCCGTTGCGGGGCATCAGTTCGTCGTCCCACTCCCACTCGGTGCGGTAGTGGTGTTCGATGATGGCCAACCGGATGGCGCGAGGATCCCAGTCCTCGCGTAGCTGGTCGACGAACACGAGGTTGCCGAGGCTCTTCGACATCTTCTCGCCGTCCTTGGCGATGAGGGCGGTGTGCATCCAATGCTTCACGAAGGGCTCACCGGTGGCCGCCTCGGACTGGGCCCGCTCGCACTCGTGGTGGGGGAAGATCAGATCGGTTCCTCCCCCGTGGAGGTCGATCGTCGTGCCCAGCTCGCGCAGAGCCAGTGCCGAGCACTCGATGTGCCAACCGGGTCGACCCGCCCCCCACATGGTGTCCCAGGACGGTTCGTCGGGCGCCGAGGGATGCCACAGCACGAAGTCGAGCGGGTTGCGCTTGTTCGGGTCGTCGAGGTTCCCCCCGCGTTGCGCGGCCAGCTCACGCATCGTCTCCTCGGAGTACCCGCTCAACGCACCGAACGACTCGTACCGCGAGACGTCGAAGTAGACCGACCCGCCGGCCTCGTAGGCGAATCCCCGGTCGAGCACCATCCCGATGAACCCGCGGATGTCCGGAATCGCCGACGACGCGCGGGGAGTCGAAGTCACCGGAAGAGCGTTGAGCGCCTCCATGTCCCGCTCGAATCGCGCTTCCTCGCCCGCCGCCAGGTCGAGGTAGTGGACGCCGAGCTGGCGCGCCTTGGCGAAGAGGGGGTCGTCGACGTCGGTGACGTTGCGAACCATCGTGACGGTGTGGCCCAGGTCGACCAGTCGACGGTGCAACAGGTCGTAGGCGACGAACGTCGCGGCGTGTCCGAGGTGGGTGGCATCGTACGGTGTGATGCCGCAGGTGTAGATGAGAACGTTCTCATCCGGCTCGAACGGGACGACCTCGTCGCGAAACGTGTCGTGGAGACGAAGGGCCATGTCAGCTCAGCTGGGCAGCTTGATCCCCGTGAGCTTGGGGGCCACGCGCGTCTTGTACCGCACGTTGAGCTGGAGCAGAACCGCGGTGAACGCCTCGATCGCCGTCGCGTTCGACAGCTCGCCGGCGTCGAGCGGACGGCAGCCGGGGATGCCCGACACGATGTCGCTCACCACCGTGACCGCAGCGGGATCGTCACCACAGATGAGCACGTCGGAGTCGATCGGCTCGTCGATGTGGCCCAACTCGGTGGCTGGCAGGTGGTGGAAGGCGGCGACCAGGCGACAGTCGGGAACGGCCGCCTGCACGTGAGCGGCGACACTGCCACGCGGTGGCACGAGCGGCTGGAATTCCTTGTTCACGCGGACGAGGGCATTCGCCATCGACACGACGATCTTGCCTCGGAGCAGGTCCTCGTTCTCCTGGGCGGTGCTGGCCGCCGAGTCCCACGGCGTGGCGATCACCACGAGGTCGCACGAGGCGGCCGCCTGGTTGTCGCCGTAGCCGAGCAACTCCCTCAGGTCGGGCCAGCTCTCGACGAGCTTGTCGCGGGCCTCCATCGCCCGGTACTTCGACCTGGAGCCGATCACTGCTTCATACCCGATACTGGCCAGGCGGGCAGCGAGCCCACTTCCGGCCGGACCAGTTCCGCCGAGGATGCCGATACGCATCCGACCAGCGTGGCACACAACCCGCGACCCGCACCAAGACGACCCAACTGCAGTCGGAAGTGGTTTACGGTCGCGGGATGGCTCTGTTGCAGGGAAAGAAGATCGTGATCACCGGGGTCCTCACCGATGCCTCGCTGGCGTTCGGGGTGGCCAGGCTGGCCGTCGACGAGGGGGCCGAGGTGATCCTCACCGGTGCGGGCCGTGGGCTCCGCCTCACCCAGCGCACCGCCCGGAAGCTCCCCGGCGGCGAGGACATCCCGGTGCTCGAGTTCGACGTCACCCAGTCCGAACACGTCGAGTCGGTCCGTGCCGGGGTCGCCGAGCGGTGGGATCACGTCGACGGAGTGCTCCACGCCATCGGTTTCGCTCCCGAAACCTGCCTCGGTGACGACTTCATGCGCGCCACATGGGACGACGTCTCGGTGGCGATGCACATCTCCACCTACTCGCTGAAGACTCTCGCCGACGCCTTCGTACCGCTGATGGGCCCTGGCGGGTCGTTCGTCGGACTCGACTTCGACAACCAGCAGGCCTGGCCCGCCTACAACTGGATGGGCGTCGCCAAGTCGGCCCTCCAGAGCGTGTCGCGCTACCTCGCCAAGGAACTCGGCCCGCAGGGCATCCGCTCCAACCTCGTGGCAGCAGGCCCGATCAAGACGATGGCTGCCAAGTCGATCCCCGGCTTCGCCCTCTTCGAGGACCAGTGGGACGGCCGGGCCCCGCTCGGCTGGGACGTGACCGACAGCGAACCCGTGGCCCGTGCCGTCATCGCTCTCCTCTCCGACTGGTTCCCGGCCACCACCGGGGAGATCATCCACGTCGACGGCGGCTACCACGCCGTCGGCGCCTGACGGGGATGATCCCCACAGCGCTACCCTCCGCGGTGTGAACCGCCTCGCCGACGAGACGTCCCCCTACCTCCGCCAGCACCGCGACAACCCGGTCGACTGGTACCCCTGGGGCGACGATGCCTTCGCCGCGGCTCGCGGCCGTGACGTGCCGATCCTGCTGTCGGTCGGTTACTCGGCCTGCCACTGGTGCCACGTCATGGCCCACGAGTGCTTCGAGGACGCGGAGGTCGCCGAGCGGATGAACGCCGGCTTCGTCAACATCAAGGTCGACCGCGAGGAACGTCCCGACGTCGACGCGATCTACATGGACGCGATCCAGGCGATGAGCGGCCGCGGTGGATGGCCGATGACCGTGTTCCTCACGCCCGACGGCGAGCCGTTCTTCGGGGGCACCTACTACCCCAAAGCGGCCTTCATGGAACTCCTCCAGGCGATGGGTGAGGTCTGGCGCAACAAGCAGCCCGAGGTTCGGCACAACGTCGATGCGCTCCTGAAGGCAGTGGGCGCCACCGAGCATCTCGAGCCCGCCGCCGACACGCCAGGTGTCGAGCTCGTCAACACCCATCTCCAGGCCCTCGCCCGGAGCTTCGACACCGAGTGGGGTGGATTCGGTGGCTCGCCGAAGTTCCCCTCCACGATGAACATCGAGCTCCTGCTGCGGGTCTACATGACCAACGGCAACGAGACGATCCGGGAGATGGTCACCACCACCCTCGACGCGATGGCCTCCGGCGGGATGTACGACCACCTCGCGGGCGGATTCGCCCGGTACTCGGTCGACCGCGAGTGGCTGGTCCCCCACTTCGAGAAGATGCTCTACGACCAGGCGCTCCTCGTGCCGACCTACCTCCACGCCTTCGTGGTGATGCGCCAGCCGCAGTGGCGCCAGGTGGTCGGCGAGACGATCGAGTACGTCCTCGGCCGGATGCGCCACCCCGACGGCGGCTTCTACTCCGCAGAGGACGCCGACTCCGCCGGACCCGACGGCCACGGGGTGGAGGGGCTCTTCGCCACCTGGACCCCCGACGAGGTCCGCACGGCGCTCGCAGGGACCGACGAGAGCACCGTCACCGAGGTGCTCGAGTGGTTCGGCATCGACGACGCGGGCAACTTCGAGGGCCGTTCGATCCCGAACCGCCTGCACGCCCGTGGAGAGCTGGCCCGCCCCGAACACATCGAAGAGGCCCGTCGCCGCCTGCTGGTGCACCGTCTCCAGCGACCGCTGCCGGCGACCGACGACAAGGTCCTCACCGAATGGAACGCCATGTTCCTCTCCGCTCTGGCGGAGGCGGCATCCATCGCCGGGAACCGGCGGTGGCTCGATTTCGCCGTCCAGAACGGCGAGTTCCTGCTCCGCGAGCTCCGCGGCGACGATGGCCGCTGGTTCCGCAGCTGGCAGGCCGACGGCTCCCCGAAGGCACGCCACCCCGCGCTGGCCGCCGATCTGGCCGCCCTCGTCGACGCCTTCACCCGCCTGGCGGAGGCCACTGGCGAAGCCCGCTGGATCGATGAGGCGCGCGCCACCGCCGACGCCCTCCTCGATTGGCACTTCGACCCGGTGCACGGAGGCCTCTTCACCACCGCCGAGGACGGCGAGCAACTCGTGGTCCGCCAGAAGGACATCGCCGACAACGCCACCCCGTCGGCCAACTCCATGGGGGCGACGGCGCTCTACCGTCTGGCCGCGCTGACCGGCGAACAGCGCTACTCGAACCAGGCCGACCGGATCCTCCAGCTCCTCGCCGGCCAGATGGAGGAGCGCACGGGCCTCTTCCCCAACGCACTCATGGCCGCCGACCTGCGCCGCCGCGGGTTCACCGAGGTGGCGATCGTGGGCGACATGCCCGACTTCGTCCGGGTCGCGCAGACGATGTGGCGCCCCGATGTGGTGTTGGCCTGGGGCGAACCGTACGAGTCGCCGCTCTGGGAGAGCCGGCAGGAGGGCTACGCGTACGTGTGCCGTGACTTCGCCTGCCAGGCCCCGCAGAGCGACCTCGACGGCTTCGGGGAGCAGCTTCTCGGCCGCAAGGTGAAGATCACCACGAGCCCCACCGAATGATCTCCTCGGCCGATCGCCTCCGCCTCGAGGCGCTGCGCCCGCGTTCCTGATCGGTCGCCGGCTGCCCCACGGCGAGAGCGCCGAGCAACTCGAGCCGCTCCGGCACCCCGAGCGCCGACCGCAGCCTCTCGGCTCCGCGGAACACACCGAAGAAGAGTGCCCCGAGCCCACTGTTCTCGGCCGCCAGGAGCAGCGTCATGATCGCCATCGACGTGTCGATCGTCCAGTACGGAGCCGGCCAGGCCTCCCGGCCCGCTCCGAGGCCCGTGGCGGCCTTGTCCGCCGCCGAGTAGCGCTCGACGTAGGCGTCGGCATCGGCGAACGGGAGGGCGATCACCGGGGCGTCGAGCAGGTGTTGCCACCGGAATGCGCTGCGCCGCTCCACGGGGAGGGTGACATCCCAGAAGCGAGCGGTGTCGGCTCCCTCCAGCACGACGAGGTGCCAACCCTGCGACTTGCCCGCCGACGGAGCACGTGCGGCCAGATCGACCATCTCGATGAGGACCCCACGGTCGACGGGCGTGGGCTCGAAGGCCCTGGTCATCCTCCGATTGCGGACGACCGTGGCGAAGTCGGTCATCGACTCCCGAGCTTGACGAGATCCTCGGCCATCGTCCACCCGTAGGCAACGAGTGCCCCGCCGTCGGCGATCGGGACCGCCGACATCATCTCGACGAGATCGGTGTCGAGCGACTCGGGCCTGGTCGACTCGAAATCGAGGAATCCGTCCTGGGCACCGGACGAGGAGATGAAGGAGTTGGCGTCGTACTTGCGGTCGATCCCGAACCGCTTGGCGAGGCGCCTGCCCCAGGCCCGCTCTTCACCCACGGCGCGTTCACCCGGAGCGGGAGTGACATCGTCGAGATCCTTGAACGCCACGAGGGCATCGGCCTTGACGAAGCGGCACCCGACCACGACGTCCTCGTCGGGAAACGCCATCAGCGCACGGTGGTACGCCTCGCCCATGAGGCCCCGCAGGACCTGATCGCGCTTCGAGGAGCGCCGAACACTCATGAGGCCGATGAGGACGCACGGTGTGCCACCGATGCGCTCGAGCGTCAAGAACGTGAAACCGTGCAGCTTCTGGCCGAAGCGGGCAGTGGTGATGAGGACCCAGTCCTCCTTGGCCTTCGAGAGCACCCCTGCGCTGAAGGCCTCCTCCATCGACGCCAATTCGTCGAGGTCGGAGTCGGTCAGCGCTGCTGCGTCGTTGGTCGTCACGTCGAGAGCCACGACACCATTGTGCCACCTGGCACGGAGGCCGTTTCAAATGCGACGCTTCCCGGGCCGCCGGAGGCACTACAGCAGCACGGCTTCGTGGCCGAACGCCATCCGCAGTTCGCCCACCGAGCGGTCGAGGTCGACGCGGAACTCGTCGGCCAGCCGCAGGATGCGACCGCCACCGGTGTCCACCATCACCACCGAATCGCCGGGATGGTCGCGCAAGATCCGTTTGAGCCGCTGAACCGTCAGCTCGTCGAGCGAGGTGGAGTGCAGCCGAATTCGCAGCGGGACCGCGGGGCCGTCCTCGAGACCGGCGAGGACGTTGATGGTCTGGCCGATGAGACCGAACCGCGACTCGTCGCGCCGATCGAGGCGACCCTTCACCGACACGATGAGGTCGTCTTCGAGCTTGTGTCCCTGCTCGGCGAGGGTCCTGGGGAAGATCGTGACCTCGATCGACGCATCGAGGTCTTCGAGCACGAACACCGCCATCTGATCGCCGCGCTTGGTGAACTTGCGGGCCAGGCCCGTCACGACCCCTCCCACGACGACCTGGGCTCCGTCGTCCATCGTCTGGAGGTCGATCAGACTGTGCTCGACCTTGCGCTTGAGCGCCGACTCGACGCCGAACAGCGGGTGGTCGGACACATAGAGCCCGAGCATCTCCTTCTCGAAGCGCAACTGCTCGCTCTTGTCGAAGGCGAGATCGGGGATCGCGACCCGCTCGTCGAATTCGTTCTCGCCCTCGTCGGTGGCGTCCTCACCGCCCCAGTCGCCGAACAGGCTCATCACGCCCTTCTCGCGCTCGCGGCGTCGCTGCACGGTGGTGTCGATGATGTGTTCGAAGACGGTGAGCAGCCCCCGTCGCGGGGTGCCGAACGAGTCGAACGCACCGCCCTTGATGAGCGACTCGACCGTTCGCTTGTTGAGCACCGCTTCGGGCACCCGTTCCACGAAGTCGTGGAAGCCCTCGAACAGCCCGTTCTCGCGCCGCTCCTCGAGCAACAGCTCGACCAGGCCCTCACCCACGTTGCGCACCGCCGACAGGCCGAACGTGATGGCGCCGGGACTGCCGATCGGCAGGGCGACCCCGTCGGGCACGTTCTCGGGCACCAGCGCGGCGAAGTTCATCTCCGAACGGTTCACGTCGGGCGGCAGCACCTTGATGCCCATCGCCCGGCAGTCGGCCAGGTACACCGCCGCCTTGTCGAGGTTGTTCTTGACGCTCGTGAGGAGACACGCGTTGTACTCGACCGGGTAGTGCGCCTTCAGGTAGGCGGTCTGGTAGGTGACCAGCCCATAGCCGAACGTGTGGCTCTTGTTGAAGGCGTAGTCGGCGAACTTCTCGATGACGTCGAACAGTTCCTTGCCGAGCGCCCGGCCATAGCCGGTGTTCTCACATCCGTCCTCGAACGCATCGCGTTCGAGTGCCATGAGTTCACGGATCTTCTTCCCCGTCGCCTTGCGGAGGTTGTCCGCCTGCGCCAGCGAGTAACCGGCGAACTTCTGGGCCACCCGCATGACGCTCTCCTGGTAGATCATCAGCCCGAACGTGTCGGACAGGACCTCCTCGGCGTCGGGGTGGAAGTACTCGACCTCCTGCCGCTCGTTCTTGCGGTCGGCGTAGTCGTAGTGCATGTTGACGCTCATCGGCCCGGGCCGGTAGAGCGCCAGCACAGCGGACACGTCCTCGAACGAGGAGGGCTCCATCGCCTTCAGCAACTGCCGCATGGGGGGCGACTCGAGCTGGAACACACCGATGGTGTTCCCGTCGCTCAGCAGCTGGTAGGTCAACTCGTCCTCGAGCGAGACCTCCTCGATCTCGAAGTCGGGGTCGCGTCGGTCACGGATCATTTCGACGGTGTCGCTGATGACGTCGAGATTGCGCAACCCGAGGAAGTCCATCTTCAGCAAGCCGAGGTCCTCGACGCCGTGCATTTCGTACTGCGTCACGACCGGCGCATCCTCGGGGTCCTGGCCGGACTCCGGCTTGCGTTGGATCGGCAGGTAGTCGGTGACCGGATCCTTGGTGATGACCACCGCCGCCGCGTGGATGCCGTCGGAACGCTTCAGGCCCTCGAGGCCCGTGGCCACGTCGACGACCCGCTTCACGTCGGGTTCGGAGTCGTACATGGCGCGCAGGTCGCCGGCCGCCTTGTAGCCATCGGCATACTTGGGGTGTTCCTCGAAGCAGTACTTCAGCGGGGTGTCGCGGCCCATCACGAGCGGCGGCATCGCCTTCGCCACCTTGTCGCCCAGCCCGTAGGGGAAGCCCAACACGCGCGCTGCGTCGCGCACGGCGTTGCGGGCCTTGATGGTGCCGAAGGTGATGATCTGGGCAACGTGATCGCGGCCGTACCGCTCGGCGGCGTAGCGGATCATCTCGTCTCGGTAGCGCGAGTCGAAGTCCATGTCGATGTCGGGCATCGACACGCGGCTCGGGTTCAGGAAACGCTCGAAAAGGAGGTCGTACTTGATCGGGTCGAGGTCGGTGATCCAGAGGCAGTAGGCCACCGCGCAACCGGCCGCCGACCCACGGCCCGGGCCCACCCGGATCCCGGCGTCGCGGGCGTGCTTGATGAGGTCCCACGTGATGAGGAAGTAGGACGCGAACCCCATGTCGCAGATGACCTTGAGCTCGTATTCGATCCGCTCGATGGCCTCGGGTGGCAGCGGGTCGCCCCACCGCTTGATCGCCCCTTCACGCGTGAGGTGGCGCAGGTAGTCGGCGTCGTCGGTGAAGCCTTCGGGAAGCGGGAAGTTGGGCAGCAGCGGCTTGCCGAACTCGATCTCGACGTTGGCCCGCTCGGCGATCCAGAGGCTGTTGTCGCAGGCCGTCGGCACCTCTCGGAACAGATACCGCATCTCCGCAGCGCTCTTCAGGTAGTGCTCGGTCCCCTCGAACTTGAACCGCTTGGGATCGGACAGCTGCGCACCGGTCTGCACGCACAACAGGGCGTCGTGGGCCTCGTGATCGTGCTGATGGGTGTAGTGGCTGTCGTTGGTGGCCAAGAGCGGCGCACCGATCTTCTTGGCGATCTCGAGCAACTTGGGGTTGGTCTGGTGCTGGGCCGGGATGCCGTGGTCCTGGAGTTCGACGAACAGGTTGTCGCGGCCGAAGATGTCCTGGAGGCGGGCCGCCTTCTCGAGGGCACCTTTCTCGTCACCGTTGAGGAGCGATTGCAGGACGTGGCCGCCGAGGCAACCAGTGGAGGCGATCAGCCCTTCGGAGTGCCGTTCGAGCAACTCCCAGTCCATCCGCGGCTTGTAGTAGTAGCCCTCGAGGAAGGCCATGCTGGCCAGCTGGATGAGGTTGCGGTAGCCGGTGTTGTTCTCGGCGAGAAGGGTGAGGTGGTAGTAGAGCTTCTGCCCACCGTCGGTGTCGCCGCCGGAGTCGTCGACCCGCCCCCTGCGGGCCGGCCGCTCACTGCGGTGGTCGTGGGCCATGTAGGCCTCGGTGCCGATGATCGGCTTGATGCCCTGCTTGTTGCACTCCCGATAGAAGTCGAGGACGCCGTACATGTTGCCGTGGTCGGTCATGCCGATCGCCGGCTGGCCGTCCTCGACGGCCTTGGCGACGAGCTCGTCGAGGCGGGCGGCCCCGTCGAGCATCGAGAACTCGGTGTGGACGTGAAGATGGGTGAAGGAGTCGGTCACGGGATCGCGCCCCCGTCCAGCATCGAGAACTCGGACGGGAGATGGGTGAAGGAGTCGGTCACGGACGGATGGGGAAGGCGTTTCGAATTACAGCGATGTGGTTCGGGACCCTACCGCAGCGACGCCGTGAGGGCCACGGGCCGATCAGCACCGTTCCAGCGATCTCCACAGCCGTTCACAGGTACGTGCCCGGACGATCCTGGGGCGGGCCGGGCTGGCCGTCCGGAGACGCTCCGGGGAGCTGGCGCATGTGCTCGAGTTGCTGCCGTGCGGCCAACTGCTGGGCCATCAGGGATGCCTGGATCCCGTGGAACAGGCCCTCCAGCCAGCCCACGAGCTGTGCCTTCGCCACCCTGATCTCGGCCTCGGACGGCACCTCGTCGTGCTCGAACGGGAGCGCCAGACTGCGCAGCTCCTCCTGCAGCGGAGGCGACAGGGCCTCGCAGAGTTCGGTGACGGAACGCTCGTACACCTCGGCCAGGCGTTCGCGCGAGGCCTCGTCGAGCGAGACGGCTCGCACCTCGTCGAGGAGTTGCTTCACCATCGAACCGATCCGCATCACCTTGGCGGGTTCGGTGATGGCGTCCCCCTCCCCCTCCCCCTGCTCGGCTGAAGGTTGCGCGTCCTCGTCGTCGGCGATCGGTGCCCCGGGCTCGACGGCATCGGGCGAGATCGGCTCGGCGTCTGCGTCCATGCCTGCCTTTCTAGCCCGGAACCCGGCCGAGTGGAACTCAGACAGCGGAGGCGACGAGAGGAACCTCGACCTCGGCCGGGGTCAACGAGCCGTGCCGGCACACCAGCTCGAACGGTCCGGAGTCGGCAGGGTCGTGGAAGCTGACAGGTTCACGGGCCACCAGGGCCACCTCCCCCAGCCGCGACTGGAGCGGCGGCGCCACGGTCGGGCCGAACCAGTGCTCGTCGAGCACCTGTTCGCGCGTGACGACCCATCCCACATCGCCGACCTCCGCCTCGGCCGCCGCGGCGACCGCGCCGACATCGCTGTCGTGGCAGTGGAGCCAGCGGAATCGCCCCTCACCCGACTGGAGGGTCACCCGCTCCAGCAGCGCTGGGCTGGGCACGACGATGTTGTCGGCCACGTGCACCTGGCCGTGGTCGGCCGTGATCAGAAGGGCAGTTCCCGACGGGAGCGCGGCGAGCATCTCCCCCACCAATTGGTCGGCGAACCTGAGCTCGGATTCGTAGTAGGCGCCGAAGCCGCGCTCGTGGGCGATCTTGTCGATGCCTCCGTAGTAGCAGTAGACGACATCGTCGCCGTCGAGGAGGCGCTCCCGAACGGCCACGGGGATCGACGATGCCGCTCGCCAGCCGACCGGGATGCACCCCCTCAGATGGGCCTCGGAGAACGCGGAGTTCTCGAGTTCGGTCGGGCTCACCACCGGAACCGCCCGGCCGAGGAACGGTGGGTACGGCTGGACGTCGGAGGGCACGTGCGAGCGCCGCACCGGCTGCTCCCCCACCATCCAGCGGAGGACGTTCATCACCTCGCCGCCGAGGGCGATGCGATAGCCCAGGAGGCCGTGTTCACCTGGTGTGAGGCCGGTCGTGATGGAACACAGCGCCGTCGCCGTCGTGGTCGGGGCCACGGTGTGGACCGGCCCGCCGATGAACGTCGCCAGATTCGGCATCAGCGCCGAGTGCTCCTGGAACTGGATCCACCCGAGCCCGTCGAGGACGAGGACCACGACCCGTTCGGCCGCGGCGACGGGGGTGGGCATCCACTCGGGAAGCCCTCTCGACCATCCACCGGGCCCGAGGAGCGCCGGGATGATCCCGCGGACGTTGGCACCCATGTAGTCGGGGACGAGGGGTTCGTCGGCGCCGCCGTGAGTCACGACATCGCAGTCCACCACGCGAACGACCCGGTCGACAAGCGATTCCGCGTTCGGCGTCGGGATGGACGGGGGTGAGGCCTCGATCCTCTACATTCCAGGAGGTGCGGATCTCCACGAGGGGTGACTACGCGTGTCGAGCGCTGCTGTCGCTGACCCTGCACGCCGAGGTGGCAGGCCCGACCTCTGTGCGCGACATCGCCGACCGCACCGGTCTCCCCCAGCCCTACCTCGAGCAGATCCTGCTCGCCTTGAAGGGCGCCGGCCTCGTGCGCTCGAAGCGCGGGGTCGGTGGCGGCTACATCCTCGCCCGTGACCCGGCCGAGATTCGGCTGGCCGACATCGTGTCGGCGGTCGACGGCCCGATCACCCTCGGCGACTTCGGCCAGCCGCACCAGGACGGCGCCTGCGACCACGAGGGCCAGTGCGTGCTCCTCGAGATCTGGGACCAGGCCGGCGCACGGATGCGCGACTACCTCGGCAGCTACACGCTCGCCACGGTCGCAGCGGCGGCGAGGGGCGACGCCCCCTGGCCGTCCGACGAGGACTGACACCACGTTCTGCGTGACCGCAGTCGTCGCGCTCGTTCGGCGGCCACGAGGGAGCGCCGCCCGCCGGGTGCCCCACCCGCGCTCGAGACCATCGGCCGTCAGATTCGGGTCAGCTGGTGGCCTCGGCGAGCCAGGCCTGGAGGTCTGGCGCCAACTCGCTCTCGAACGTGACCGTGTCGCCTGTGGCGGGGTGGACGAAGGCCAACTCCCGGGCGTGGAGGAAGGGGCGGTCGAGGCCCAGTGCAGGCCGGCGCTGGCCGTACGTGGGGTCGCCCACGAGCGGATGGTTGATCGACGAGAGATGGACGCGGATCTGGTGGGTGCGTCCGGTCTCGAGTCGGCAGTGCAGCCGGGTCAGCTCCGCGGGCGAATGGTACGAGCCGACCACCTGGTAGTCGGTCCGGGCGGGACGGCCCCCCGCCACCACGGCCATCCGCAGGGGGTCGCTCTTGCTCCGCCCGATCGGGGCGTCGATGATCCCGTGTGGCGCCTCGGGGATGCCCCACACGACCGCCTCGTAGATCCGGCGTGCGGAGTGGTCCTGGAACTGTGAGACCAGGGCCTCGACGGCAGCAGCCGTGCGGGCCACCACGAGAAGACCGGAACTCCCGGCATCGAGGCGATGGACGATCCCCGGTCGCACGGGGTCGTCGCCCACGCCCCGGAGTTCGGGGTAGCGATCCAACAACCCGTTCACCAAGGTGCCGCTCTGGTTGCCGGCTCCAGGGTGGACGACCAGCCCCGGTGGTTTGTCGATGACGATGACCGACTCGTCATCGTGGACGACACGGAACTCCACCTCGGGATCCGGGCCGGGAGGCTCGAACCGGGGGAAACCGGCCGGGTCGATCGAGACGGTCTGGCCTTCGAGGAGACGGACCTTGCCGCTCGAAGCAGGCTCGCCGTCGACGGTGACCGCATTCTTCTCGATCGTACGGGCCGCATCGGCTCGGCTCAGATCGGCGAGGAACGCCACGATGCGATCGAGACGCTGGCCGTCGAGAGCGGCGGGGATCGTGTCGACGATCACGACGACGCGGCCTCCAGAGCGTCGCGTCGTCCCACGAGGATCGCGTTGAGGATCAGCAGCGCGGCACCCACGTTGATGGCGATGTCGGCGATGTTGAAGATCGGGAACCACTGGAAGTCGATGAAATCCACGACCGCTCCGTCGAGGACGCCGTCCCCTCGAAACAGCCGGTCGACGAGGTTTCCCGCCGCGCCGCCGATCACGAGACCCATCCCGGCGGCGCCGGTCTTGGTGTTGGTCCCCCTCAACGTGCTGAGGAGCCACACGATCACCAGGGTGGCGATGACCGCGATGAGTGGGCCGAACCCGGCTCCCCGGCTGAACGCCATGCCGCTGTTGAAGGCGAGGTTGAACTGGAGGGTCCAGAACAGCTCGATGGGGTCGCCATCGGCCAGTTCGTTGACCGCCCAGTGCTTCGTCAGCTGATCGGCGGCCACCACCGCGGTGGCGATCAGGAGCGGAGCCTTCCAGCGGCGCCGGGGCTCGCTCATGGTGGGGCGGTCAGCCGCGGCCGATGCCGCTGACCTTCTCTGCGGCGAGCACCGTGGTCTCGGGAATCGCCTCGAGGCGCTCCCGCGGGATGGGGGTGCCCGACACCTCGGAGTACCCGTAGGTGCCCTGGCGGATCCGCTCGAGGGCCGCGTCGATCTCGGCGATGGTCTGGCGGGACTGGCTGGACAGTACCCGGTCGAGGTCACGTTGCACGACCATGGTGTCGCCCTCGCCGCCCTCGTCGTCGAACTGGACGTCGCCCATCTCGCCGTCTTCGATGAGGCTGGTGGCCTCGTCCTCGAGGCGGGTCGCTCGGGCCAGCTCGGCCGCGCGTCGCTGCTCGAGTTCGTCACGCTGCGCCTTCAGGAACTTGACATCGAAGTCCTTCGTGTACGACACACCGTCCTTCGTCACGCCGCGTGGCTTGGGGAGCTCGAATCCTCCGGTGGGCTCGTTCGACAGGATCGACGGCGTGGCCGACTTCTTGGCCGGCGCCTTCCTGGTGGGCTTCTTGGCGGGGGACTTCTTGGCAGCGGTCTTCTTGGTGGTGCTCTTCGTGGCGGGGGCCTTGTTCACGGTCTTCTTCGCGGTGCTCTTCTTGGCGGGGGCCTTCTTGGCGGGGGTCTTCTTGGCGGGGGTCTT